>NZ_CAWNWX010000124.1:0-12644 GCF_963878195.1 Aeromonas sp. HMWF016 | reverse complement strand
GCATTAGGTAGCTGTATACTCTGTTCATCACTTTTTATACGTTAAGGTTTATGAAAAAAATGAAAAAAATGAAAAAAATTTTTTTTATTGCTTATGGGGGGGGGCACATAAAAATGCTGCTACCTATAATCAAGCATCTCAAATCACTAGATATTTACGATATAATTGTGTTTGGGTTAACCACTGCAGGTTCGGTGCTTGATGATGAGGGCATACCCTATGTTAGTTTCAAAGATTTTGTTCATTTTGAAGGGTATGAGTCTTGGTCTGAGTATGGCCATACCCTAGTTGGCCCATATCAAGAATCTAAATTGGTTTCTTATGATGAGGCAATTGCTTATCATGGTATAAATTTTTTAGATATGATTTATCTTTATGGTATAGATGAAGCAAAGAAAAAATACTCTGACATGGGCCGTCAATCATTTATTCCTACTCGCTTCTTTAAAATATTATTTAGCTACTTAAAGCCTGACTTAGTCGTTTCGACAAATTCCCCTCGTTCAGAAAGGGCTGCTATTGAGGCTGCTGGGGTTATGGGGATTGATAGTCTTTGTTTAGTTGATATGTTTGCTTTGCAGGAGGTAAAGTGGATCGGGAAGCCTAATTATGCATCGAAAATATGCGTGTTGAACGACTCAGTGAAGTCAATGTTTATAAAAAACGGTCGAAATAGCCATGATATTATAGTTACCGGTAACCCTGCATTTGATGGGTTATTTTCTAATGATCTCATTAATAAGCGAGCTGAGCTAAGGGCGGCACTTGGTGTAGAAGATTATCAATGCCTTATTTTGTATGCATCTCAACCAGAACCACGTAAGCACCCTTTTAATGAGTTAGAAGGCAACCCATTATTACCTCGTGATATTGAGTTTCAACTTCGTCAAATCGTAAAGGATCATAAAAATACACACCTAGTAGTTCGATATCATCCAAGTGAAAATGTTGATTTTATAAAGGAAGAGCATGTATATCTCAGTGAAAAATCAGAGAGCCTACATGAACTACTTTATGCTGTTGATGTGGTTGTGGTGACAGCCTCTACTGTAGGTTTGGAAGCTAGTCTAATAGGGAAGCATGTGATTAGCGTAGACTGCTCTATATTTAGGAATGATGCGCCGTTTAGTTCTATGGGGATATCTTCAGGCGTTACAAGTGTCAACGAGCTTCGAGAATATTTTAATGAGTACTTGTATTCTTTTACCGATATTTCAGATCTTTGTGCAAGTAGACAGCTAGTTTCTGCGACAGATAATGTTTTATCTGTTTTGCAAAAACTATTGGGTGATTAAGTGTAGGGTAAATGTTTCAGTGTAATATGTTATAATAGTATACGCTCATATCTATGCCGTGAAGTTAAAATTTAATAACGACATTTTTATATATTGTATATACTTTTCTTTTGGGAATTTTTACGTAACTGGTCACTTACTGTCGAGAAATTATGATGATAAAAATCTTTTCTATTAGGTTGCCATTGTTGAATGTTTCACGGTTATATAAAAAGGTCATTAGCATATTTATTGACATGTTATTGCTCTCATGTGCTTTCTGGGGAGCTTTTTTGGTTCGTCTTGATAATGCTCTACCCATCAGTAGTTTCATACATTGGCAGATGTTGTCTTTGTTGTTACCATCATCGATCATCGTTTTTATGAGATTGGGGCTTTATCGTACAATATTAAGATTTGTTGGATTCAAAGTACTTTGGACTGTTGCACAGGGGGCTGTGTTGTCTACGGTATTACTACTGTTTTTAGCTTTCTTTTTAGATGCCTTTTTGCCAAGAACAGTTTTGATTATATATTTTTCTTTTACTGTTTTATTAGTTGGTGGAATAAGACTGTGTTTTAAAATTATCATGAGTAGTGGTGGATCTCAGCGGATCCCTGTGTTGATTTATGGTGCAGGTGCTTCTGGTAGACAACTACAACAGGCCTTGAATCAGGGCCAGGAGTTTATTCCTGTAGCCTTTATCGATGATGATCCCTCTTTGAAAAAATTGGTGATCCAAGGAGTGAATGTCTATAGCCCAGATGTTATTGCCGATTTGATTGACCGATTTGATGCCAAAAAAATTTTGCTAGCAATACCCAGTGCATCACGTGTTGTGCGTCAACGAGTAATTAAACGTCTTGATCATCTACCATGCGAGGTGTTATCTATTCCTGGTATGGCAGATCTTGTTTCTGGTGTTGCACACATTGATCAACTAAAGGAAGTCTCTATTGAGGAGCTTTTGGGACGAGATCCCGTTGATCCTATCCCTGATCTTATCAATGCAAACATTTCTGGTAGACGAGTCATGGTGACAGGGGCCGGTGGCTCTATCGGCTCTGAATTATGTCGTCAGATAATCCGTTGCAAACCCGCTCAGCTGGTGTTGTTTGAGCTATCAGAATATGGCTTGTATGCCATTGATAAAGAGCTTCAAGAAATCAACCAGCAAGAACGGCTACAGGTTGAGATAGTACCATTGCTGGGGTCGGTACAGCGGCAACATCGCTTGCAAGCGGTAATGAGCACCTTCCAGATCCAGACGGTTTACCATGCTGCGGCTTACAAGCATGTCCCCCTAGTTGAATACAACGTGGTTGAGGGGGTGCGCAATAATGTATTCGGTACACTTTATTGTGCCCAAGCCGCAATCAGGGCTAAGGTTGAAACCTTTGTATTGATTTCGACTGATAAAGCGGTGCGCCCAACTAACACCATGGGAACCTCCAAGCGATTGGCTGAACTGGTGTTGCAAGCGTTGGCAGCTGCGCAGCGGCAAACCCGTTTTTGCATGGTCCGTTTTGGCAATGTATTAGGCTCGTCAGGTTCTGTGGTGCCGCTGTTCCGCAAGCAGATCCGCGATGGAGGCCCCTTGACCTTGACCCACCCCGACATCATTCGTTATTTCATGACCATTCCTGAGGCGTCGCAGCTGGTGATCCAAGCAGGGGCCATGGGGCAGGGAGGGGATGTGTTTGTACTAGACATGGGCGAGCCGGTCAAGATCATTGATTTGGCGCACCGGATGATCCGCTTGAGTGGCTTGAAGCTCAAGAGCGACATGCATCCTGATGGTGATATTGAGATTAAGATCACCGGCTTGCGCCCCGGTGAGAAGCTGTTTGAAGAGCTGCTAATTGGTGAGCAGGTTGAGGGCACTGCCCATCCCCGGATCATGAAAGCCTCAGAGTCGATGTTGCCATGGCCACAACTGCGGGCGTTTTTGGCCGAGCTCGATAGCGCGTGTTTCCGCTTTGATCATGAGCAGATCCGTAGCCTGCTGTTAAGTATGCCAACCGGTTTTAATCCTACCGACGGAATCTGCGATCTGGTGTGGCAGGCAAAAAATACTTTGTCGCATGAACTGAACCTGAGTGTGGTCGAGGACATTGATTTTCTTAATTCAGAGAGTCATCAGCCGATGCATTAAACGGCATGTTTTATGGGACGCACACTGTTTGCGTGAATGATAGAGCAGATAGATGGACAGAGGGACAACATGTTGAGTACCAATAGCCTGTTTGGACCGAAGCAATCCTCTGTCCTCATCAAGGACAATGCTCTGTCAGAGTGTGGCCTTCAACTATGTCTTGCCTGCCAGCTTAATATCATAGAAATCCTCGCTTAAATATGCTGAAAATTCTCGTTACCGGTGGTGCCGGCTTTATCGGCTCTGCCGTGGTGCGTCATATCATCCGTGATACTCAGGATGCCGTTATCAATCTCGATAGACTCACCTATGCCGGCAATCTGGAGTCCCTGGCCGATGTATCGACAAGTGAGCGTTATGCGTTTGAGCAAGTGGATATCTGCAACCGCGCCGAGCTGGATAGGGTATTTGCCTTGCACCAGCCGGATGCCGTGATGCACCTGGCCGCCGAGAGCCATGTTGATCGCTCCATCACCGGCCCCGCCGATTTCATCGAGACCAATATCGTTGGCACCTATATGTTGCTGGAAGCGGCTCGCGCCTACTGGAACGGTCTAGACGAGGTACGCAAGGCGGCCTTCCGTTTCCACCATATCTCAACCGACGAGGTGTATGGCGACCTGCCCCATCCGGATGAAGTGGTCCTCGGTGTGGCACTGCCGCTCTTCACCGAAACCACCCCCTATGCCCCCAGCAACCCCTATTCTGCATCCAAGGCTTCAAGTGACCATCTGGTGCGCGCCTGGCGCCGTACTTACGGCCTGCCGACCGTTGTCACCAACTGTTCCAACAACTACGGCCCGTACCACTTCCCCGAGAAGCTGATCCCGCTGGTGATCCTCAACGCGCTGGATGGCAAACCGCTGCCGGTGTACGGCAAGGGTGACCAGATCCGTGACTGGCTCTATGTGGAGGATCACGCGCGTGCCCTCTACAAGGTGGTGACTACTGGTTTGGTGGGGGAGACATACAACATCGGCGGCCACAACGAGAAGCAGAATCTGGATGTAGTGCATGCGATCTGCGATCTGCTCGACGAAATGGTGCCCAAAGCGGGCTCATACCGCGATCAAATCACCTATGTGGCGGATCGCCCCGGTCACGATCGCCGCTATGCCATCGATGCCAGCAAGATGAGCAGTGAGCTTGCTTGGCAACCGCAAGAAACTTTCGAGTCGGGCATTCGCAAAACCGTACAGTGGTATCTGGATAACCAGCAGTGGGTCAACAACGTCAAGAGTGGCGCCTACCAATCCTGGATTGAGCAGAACTACGGGGAGCGTACCTGATGCATATTCTGCTGTTTGGCAAAAACGGTCAGGTAGGCTGGGAGCTGCAGCGCGCACTGGCGCCTCTGGGACGCATCACTGCCGTTGATTTTGACTCCACCGACTATTGCGGCGATTTCAGCAATCCGGCAGGGGTGGCCGAGACCGTGCGTCTGTTAAAACCGGATGTGATTGTCAACGCCGCGGCCCATACCTCAGTGGACAAAGCAGAGAGCGAGTGGGAGTTTGCCGAGCTGCTCAACGCCACCAGCGTGGCCGCTATCGCCAAAGAAGCGGAAGTATTGGGGGCCTGGTTGGTGCATTACTCCACCGACTATGTGTTCGATGGCAGCGGTGAACGCCCCTGGGTGGAAACTGATGCAACCGCCCCGCTCAACGTCTACGGTGAAACCAAGTTGGCAGGGGAACAAGGCGCCGCTCTTTGCTCCCGTCACCTGATCTTCCGTACCAGCTGGGTCTATGCCGCCCGTGGAGCCAACTTTGCCAAAACCATGTTGCGTTTTGGCAAAGAGCGTAGCGAGATGTCAGTTATCAATGACCAATTTGGCGCCCCGACCGGCGCAGAATTACTGGCTGATTGCACTGCCCATGCGATCCGCGTAGCGCAGAGCAAACCCGAGGTCGCCGGGCTGTACCATCTGATAGCCTCCGGTACCACCACCTGGTTTGACTACGCCCAACTGGTGTTTGCCAATGCCAGAGAGGCCGGGGTTGAACTGGCGGTCACGCAACTCAATGCGGTGCCGACCAGCGCCTTCCCGACCCCGGCCAAACGCCCCCACAACTCCCGCCTGGATACCGGCAAATTCCAGCGCACCTTCGATCTGGTGCTACCGGACTGGACGGTCGGTGTGGAGCGGATGTTGACCGAGATCCTCGGCAAATAAATCACTGGCTAGGGATGTGTTGAACGCCTCCCTGGCTGGCAGGGATAAAACAGAAAGGAGTGGCCGCAAGCCACCCTTTTCTTTTGCAATTTAAAAAATAAGAAACAAGCATCATGACCAAACGTAAAGGCATCATTCTGGCCGGTGGCTCAGGCACCCGTCTCTATCCTGTGACCATTGCGGTGAGCAAGCAGCTGTTACCTATCTATGACAAGCCGATGATCTACTACCCGCTCAGCACCCTGATGCTGGCCGGTATTCGGGATATATTGATCATCAGTACACCGCAAGATACCCCCCGTTTTGAGCAACTGTTGGGTGACGGCAGCCAGTGGGGCCTGAACTTGCAATACAAGGTGCAGCCAAGTCCGGACGGGTTGGCACAAGCCTTTATTCTGGGTGAAGAGTTTATCGGTTCAGACCCCTGTGCACTAGTGTTGGGCGACAACATCTTCTACGGCCACGACCTGCAGAAACAGCTTGAAGCGGCGGCAGCCAAAGAGAGTGGCGCTACCGTCTTTGCCTACCATGTGCACGACCCGGAACGTTATGGGGTGGTGGAATTTGATAAAGAGGGCACTGCTATCTCTCTGGAAGAGAAGCCAATGGAGCCCAAGAGTAACTATGCGGTTACTGGCCTCTATTTCTACGACAATAGCGTGGTGGAGATCGCCAAGAGCCTGAAGCCGTCGCCGCGTGGAGAGTTGGAAATAACGGATATCAGTAATCACTACCTCGCCACAGGGCTCTTGACGGTTGCCATAATGGGGCGCGGTTATGCTTGGCTCGATACCGGAACCCATGAAGTTCTGATTGAAGCGAGTAATTTTATTCAGACAATCGAAAATCGTCAGGGATTAAAGGTTGCGTGTCTAGAGGAGATCGCCTTTCGCAGGGGATTTATCGATGCCGATCAGTTGCGAGCGCTCGCCAATCAGCTTGCAACAAATGGATATGGTCAATATCTGCTTCGGTTGCTTGCCACGCTGCCTGATGTGAGTCTGGTTGGATTTTCGAGCTGAAGGAGACGTTCAATCTAGGAAGGTCGTTGTTGCCCAAATCGATGCAGCTTGAATGGAACTAACTGATGACTCGGTGATCTGATCACCACCATCCTCTTCAAGTCTGCATTATGGGCACGTCGCTTCACACCATCACCAACTGGCCTCAATACAACAAGTCTTTGATTAACTGTGGTTCACTAACCTTCTAGGTTGATGCCGAGGCCATGAACAACTGGTTTCACCACGACCATCATGGGCGGCGGGGGCGCAGCCAGCTTTACACTGACCAGACCATCTGCACCTTCCTGATGCTCAAGGGGATTTTCAGCCTCACTCTGCGAGCGAGCAGGGGTCACTTGACTTCCTGTTCGCGTTGATGAATGTGCCGCTCGCTGTGCGCACCGGACTATAGCTGTGTCAGCAAGCGGGGCCGCACGGTAAGGTGGCGTATCGGCAGCCCCCAAAGGGACGCATTACCGACCTAGTTATCGACTCAACCGGGCTGAAGGTGTTTGGTGAAGGCGAGTGGAAGGTCAGAAAACACGGCGCCCAGAAACGGTGAGTCTGGCGCAAGTTGCATCTGGCTGTAGACCCGGTAACCCACGATATCTTGGCGGCGGAAGTCTCGCTGGAAAATGTCCATGATGCCGAGGTGCCCACCTTGCTCAACCCTCTGCGGCGCAAGCTGGGGCGTGTTTATGCGGATGGCGCCTACGACAGCAAAGCCAGCCATCAGCTTATCTCGCACAAAGGAGCGACAGCCTGTATTCCACCTCGCAAGAACGCTGGATTCTGGAAAAAGGGGCACCCAAGAAATGACGCAGTGCTGGTGATGCGCAAGGAAGGGCTGGCGCACTGGAAGAAGATATCGGGGTATCACCGTCGCTCACTGGCAGAGACGGCGATGTATCGGTTCAAGCAGTTGCTGGTGGGGGAAATCAGTCTGCGTAACTACAACGGCCAAGTGGGAGAAGTCATGGCGTATGTAAGCGCCATAATCAAACTCAATACCCTGGGTTTACCTGTCAGAAAGCCCCGAGTGTAGCAGTCACCTAGGGTTGGGGAAGTTATGACTTGCTGGCTGATTTTGGCAACAACGCCTCTATGAAGTCAAACAGTAAGCAAATGGTCATCTGGTTCTTTTTCACATGGGTTTATCAATGCAATATCGTGCAACATCGCTGGCTGGGGTTATGATCCTTACGCCCACAACTTTTTCTGATCATCGTGGCCAATTTCGTGAGTGTTTTCGTCAAGATGAGTTTGAGCAACACTGTGGTCATTATCCGCTGGTACAAGACAATCTGAGTCGCTCGGTTGGAGGTTCGTTGCGTGGCTTGCATTACCAATGCAGCAGACCACAGGGCAAGCTGGTGCAGGTCATCAGCGGAACCATTTTTGATGTGGCTGTTGATATTCGGCCTGCGTCGCCAACGTATGGGCAATGGTTGGGTTGTCTATTAAATGCAGAACTTGGTGAGCTTATCTGGATTCCCCCCGGTTTTGCGCATGGTTTTTATGTGCTAAGTCACACCGCTGATGTTTATTACAGATGCAGCGATTATTATAATCCCGGTGATGAGATAGTGATTCGATGGGATAGTCCTAGCTTGGCGATAAATTGGCCTTTATCTGAGCGGTGGCCTTTATTGCTATCAGATAAAGATCGCCTTGCCCCCAGTTTTGTTGGTGCCCCTTAGTTGTGTGCCTGTTGTAAGATATTTTAACGTTGATAACGAAGAGAGAAGATATGAGTGAAAAAACGCAAGCCATTCCAAACAAGTGGGTACAGGCGCCATCATCAGATGAGGTTGATCTACGTGAACTTGTATTGGTTCTGTGGCGCCAAAAAGTATTGATATTGTTGGTGACAGGAGTGTTTGCTTTTGCGGGTATCTGCTATGCCATGACTGCGCGTCAGGTATGGACTAGTCAAGCCCTTGTTTCGGAGCCGTCAGGTGCGCAAGTAGCGGAACTACAATTGGCTGTGGATAAAATACAAGCAATCATATCCAGCAATGGCAGAAATGGCAGCAATGGCGCCCCTCTATCAACAGGTGCGTTTTCCTCGCTTGAACAACCTGCTATTTACAAAAGTTTCATCTCTGCCTTTAAGAGCATGGATAATAAGCGGGCTTTTTTGATGCAAGAAGGTGTCTACGCAGCAGAGATACATAGAGAAGGAATCTCAGATAAGCGCAGTGAACGTGAGTTAATGAATCAGTTAGTTGAGGCTATATCAGCTAAAGCTCAAGATGAAAAAAGCCAAGATATGACATTAAGTTTTTCTGCAGAAACACCGGAACTTGCTCAACAGCGATTGGTTCAGTACATCAACTTTGTCCAGCAGCAGCAACTAAAAAGCAAAAATACAGAATTGCAATCTATATGGAAAAGTAGAATAAAGGCTCTGGCTACACAATATGATAGTGTCAAAGCTGATACATTGCTTAAAAGACAGGAGGAGCTTCAGCGGGTTAGATATAGTTTGCGTATCAGTAAGGCTGCTGGCGTAGATACGCCTCTTGAAATGGTTGATAGCCAAGAGATTTTCAACATTCAGCTAGGTGCGAAAGGTTTAGCTGAAAAGCTAAGCATATTGAATGAGATTAAAGACCCTGAACTGTTTAACTCTGAATTAGGAAAAATCAGTCTGAAATTAAGTAGTTTAACCGAGTTGAATCTTAAAGATGCCGATTTCCAGTCTTTTAACATGATTGATTCACCGGAAGAACCACTTACCCGTGACAAGCCCAAGCGTCTGATAATTGTTGTATTAGCGACCCTTCTTGGTGGAATGCTGGGTATCAGTATTGTGTTGGTCTGCCATGCTTTTCGTCGTCCAGAAGATGCATAATACTTTTGGAGGAATAGAGGGGGCTATTCGCCCCCTTTCTTTGTATATATCTATTCGGCACCTGAACAGTATTGGGCCAGCCTAAGGAGTAGAGCTGTGACGTTAACACGAATCATGATGGCTTTAAGCATGCTCTATTGGTTGTTGGGCATGCACTTTTTTATGCACAACCCCGGAGGTGCTGGGCTGTATCTGCCCTTTAACACTTGGGGATGGGTGTTTGCCTCTGTAGCTATTGGACTAGGATTGTGGCAGGTGACGCTACGTCAGCGTCTGTTTTTTTCTCCCTTGCAAGCAGGTTTATGGATCGGTGCGCTTTTTCTATTGCTCCCGATGCTATATCTCGGCTTTACACTCAAGGATTATGCTATCCCCAGATTACTAGGGCTTTTTGCTGGCCTGCTGTTTTTGTTCGGACTCTATCAGTGGTGCTTTGATAGGCTGCAGCGTGATCGTTTGCTTTATATCATCTTGATTGCGATCGCTATGGAGGCTGTACTAGGTCTTGTTCAGTTCTATCTGCTGACAGCGGGCAACTGGATTGGCTATGACACTAAGGCCAATCGCCCATATGGCATATTCCAGCAACCCAATGTGATGGCAACCTTCATGGCGACTGGGTTTGCCCTTGCCATCTGGCTGGAAATGCGTCGAGAGGGTGGGCGATTGCTCATGTCGTTGCGCTATGGCGTTATTTTTGCTGCAGTGCTCTTACTGGTTGTTCTGCAATCTCGAACTGGTCAATTGGGTGGCCTGTTAGCCTTCTTTTTACTGATGCCTAAACTTCATCGCCAAGGATTACTTGGGCGGATGCTGGGTTTGATTATCTTGGCCACTGTTATTGGCTTGTTATCACAATATTGGATGGCAGGAACAAAGCGTGGCTTAGAGATTTATCAATCTGGAGGCATGCGTTCCATTTATTGGCCATATGCGATAAAGCTGATTTTGCAGGCACCCTGGACAGGGTGGGGCTACGGCAGTTTTGAGTCTGTATTCCTGCATCACTATATGGCGGATAAAGCACTGAATCCTGGCATGGTTCAGATCGAATACAACCTGGATCATCCACATAATGAATTTCTCTACTGGGCTGTTGAAGGTGGCATTGCCCCTATGGTCGGGATGGTGATCATGGGGGGAGCACTATTGTGGCGGCTGAGTAAGACTAGATTGGGTCATGGAATGGCGTTGTTGGCGCTGGTTACACCCATCTTGTTGCATACCCAGACAGAATATCCTCTCTATCATGCTATCGCATTGTGGTGGCTGCTTCTGACGTTTATTTACATCATTGATGCTGAGATTGAAGAAGCCGTCCTTGCCAATGATGGGCGTACCACATGGTGGGAATTTGAGTGTCGCCCCTGGTTGTTATTGCGTTTTATGGCAATTGCGATCCCTGTGGTTGTGGTTCCTTTTATGCTGACTGCGATCCATACTGCCTGGGTGGTTACCAAATATGAGCGAGGTGGCTATAAGGAGCCGACCTTGTTGCTGGATATAGTCAATCCAATGGCATGGTTGACCAGAGTAGAGTTCGATGTGAACTCGGTTCGTCTTATGGTCGGTTTGCAGACCCATAACAAAGGTGAACTTGAAGCTTATCTTGATTGGGGCAAAGAGTTTGTTCGCCATACGCCAAGAGCCAATATATACGCCAATATGGTCATAGCTCTTAATGCTTTGGGGCGGGCCGAAGAGGCCAATGCACTGCGTAACGAGGCCTTGGTGCTATACCCAACCGAGCCTTTATTGACTGGCTCTGTAGCCACCTCAGTGATCAATGGAGTTGATCAGCGAGCTAGGAGTGCTGCAAAGAAAACTAAGGGACAGTAATCTCACGGGAAAGCCAGTTCTTAAAGTGCTGCCTTTCCTATTGGTTACTACCTTTGCAGCGGTAGCAATCACAAGAGTCAGCGCTTGTTATAAGAAATTCATAACATGATGATTTATAATGATAAATCGTTTTTTATTGCAATTTACGCGAGGGCTCAATTGGGGGAAGGGAACATCATCAACTACTGAGTTTGCAGGTCTACTCTTCTGACTTGATATAGTGGATTGTGTTGCGCTGTGCTTTTTACTGAGATATTCCCCCTTACCATCGAACATAGCGCTGATTGGCACAGAGTGGGTTCATTGTCACTGTGTGGTAATTATGAGTCTATCTCTGTCGTTTATTTAGCCTTGCTTTTTCAGAACGGCAGCGCAGCATAAGCATTTTTCATCTATGTCTGTGTTCTCTTTTGTTAATACAGGCAACCTCCACTGACTTAACTGCTAATAAAAAGCTTGAAGTAAATAAAAACTGTATGTTGTCTTGAATTGTCCATGCTATTCTAAAACCGTTATCTCTGTGACCGATTTTTTGTGAGGAAATAATGAACGAGTTTCTGAAGGTTCTGCTGAACATTCGTAGTCTGCGTGCGGCTATTCGTGAGTTGCCGTTTGAGCAATTGCTGGAAGCTAAAGAGAAGTTTGATCTGGTTTATCAAGAGCGCGCTGATTCTGTTGAGCAGGAGCGTGCTGAACAGGAAGAGCGTCAGCGCAAGCTGAGCGAGTTCACCGAAATGCTGCAACAGGCTGGTATTGATCCTCGCGAGCTGCTGGCTACTGCCGCTGCTCCGGCTGCTGCGACTGGTGCTGCCAAGAGCAAGCGTGCTCCGCGTCCGGCTAAATACAAGTACGAAGAAGATGGTCAGGAAAAAACCTGGACCGGTCAAGGCCGTATGCCGAAAGCCATTGCTGCTCAAGTAGCGCTGGGCAAAGACCTGAACGATTTTCTGATCTGATTTTGTCAGTTTGGAGATTCGATAATGCCGCCTCTGTGCGGCATTATTTTTGTCTGCTGCATATTCTCACTGCATTATTCAATCCGCTCACCACTATTTTTCGTCCCTCTTTGTGAACTGGTTCTCCGTAAACCTTATCTCTAGCATTTTATGAGCTGCGATAAATGCAGGTAGTGCGCGGCTCGATCCCGACAAGGGTTGTTTGCCTTGTATGTCTTTGCTTCAAAATGATGGGGAATATGACAACAGAAACACAAGCACATCAAGTGTTATCTCTCACCCTGCATATTTCTAAATAGCTGTTCCGAATAGTAGATCACTGGAGGAAGGGAACTCAGTCCAGTTTGTGCGATCTCATTAGTCGCCAAACAAAACAAGCCAC
>NZ_CAWNWX010000123.1:27692-55580 GCF_963878195.1 Aeromonas sp. HMWF016 | reverse complement strand
GGCGGGGCCTTGTCGTTGGTTCAATCCCCTCTGTTGTCCCCTCATGTCAGACTGCTTCCCCCTCATTGCGTACCCCTCATCAATTAATAATCAGTGAATAAATATTTATAAATGGTTACTAATGTTGCGTGATCGGTGTCGCTTAACTCCATTTTTTAACATGAGATGATGGCGCTACAGTCACCAGAGCACGGCATCAGCCGCTCCAGGATTCATTACGTCTCCTGCGGGTTGCTTTTGCCTGATGCGTCGGGGCTGCATACCAATAAAACAGAACAAAACAGCGACAACAGAAGGGATGAAGCAGCATGAGTAAAAAGATTATGGGCAGCCTCTATTTTCAGGTACTGCTCGCAATAACCCTAGGGGTATGTCTTGGCCACCTCTATCCGCAATTGGGGGCCGATATGAAACCCCTTGGCGATGGTTTCGTCAAACTGATCAAGATGATTATCGCCCCCGTCATCTTCTGTACCGTGGTGACAGGGATTGCCGGTATGGAGAGCATGAAGGCCGTTGGCAAGACCGGTGCCATCGCCCTCATCTATTTCGAGGTGGTCAGCACCATCGCCCTGATCATCGGCTTGTGCGTGGTGAACCTGCTGCAGCCGGGGGCCGGCATGAACGTTGATCCTGCCGCACTGGATGCCAGCGCCATCGCCGTCTATGCCGAGCAGGCCAAGTCACAGGGGATCATTCCATTCCTGCTCGACATCATTCCGGGTAGCGTGATCGGTGCCTTTGCCAGCGGCAACATCCTGCAGGTGCTGCTCTTTGCCGTGCTGTTTGGCTTCTCCCTGCACCATATAGGCGAGAAGGGGAAAATTATTTTCGGGGTCATCGAGAGCTTCTCCACCGTCATCTTCGGCATCATCAACATGATCATGAAGCTGGCGCCGGTAGGGGCATTCGGTGCCATGGCGTTTACCATCGGCAAATACGGGGTGGGCTCTCTGGTGCAATTGGGCCAGCTTATCGCCTGCTTCTATATCACCTGTCTCTTCTTCATCTTTATCGTGCTGGGCAGCATCGCCAAAGCATCCGGTTTCAGCATCTTGCGCTTCATCTCCTATATCCGCGAGGAGCTGCTGATCGTGCTGGGTACTTCCTCCTCCGAGTCAGCGCTGCCGCGCATGCTGGACAAGATGGAGAAGCTGGGTTGCCAGAAATCGGTAGTAGGGCTGGTCATTCCGACCGGTTACTCCTTCAACCTGGATGGCACCTCCATCTATCTGACCATGGCCGCCATCTTCATCGCCCAGGCGACCAACACCCCGCTCGATCTGTTCCATCAGATCACGCTGCTGGTGGTGCTGCTTATCTCCTCGAAAGGGGCAGCTGGGGTCACCGGGAGCGGCTTCATTGTGCTGGCTGCGACCATCTCCGCAGTTGGCCACCTGCCGCTGGCCGGTCTGGCGCTGATTCTGGGGATCGACCGCTTTATGTCGGAAGCGCGGGCGCTGACCAACCTGATTGGCAACGGGGTTGCGACCGTGGTGGTGGCAAAATATTGCAAGCAGCTGGATGTGAAGAAAATGGAGGGCGTGCTGGGCCGCAAGGGCGGGGTTCTGGAAACCGAAAAGGTGTAACGGAGCCTGTCAGGCTGAACGCAACGCAATAAAAAAACGGCCCTCGGGCCGTTTTTTACTGACATCCATGGATGTCATCACTTCATGACAGAGCGGGAATTACAGGCTCTGGGTGAAGGTACGGGTAACAACGTCACGCTGCTGTTCCGGGGTCAGGGCGTTGAAACGCACTGCATAGCCGGAAACGCGGATGGTCAGCTGCGGGTACTTCTCCGGGTTGGCGATGGCATCTTCCAGAGTTTCGCGACGCAGCACGTTGACGTTCAGGTGCTGGCCACCTTCAACGGCAGGTTCAGCTTGAACCGGCAGTTCGCGGTATTCGAACTGACCCAGATCAGCCAGTTGAACTTCCTGATCGGCAGCAAAGGCGTCGCCTTTGACACAGATGCAGCGAGCCTGTTGCTTCTCTTCGTCCAGCAGCCAGAAAGAGTTCAGCAGAGCGGTGTTGGCGGCCTGGGTGATTTGAATGCCTTTGATCATGGTATGACTCCTCAATGGGAACGCTAATCCAACTGTAAGGAAATTACCCTGATGTATTTAAGCTACCGAGGATGTCGACGACTTAAAGGGCCCTTGCCTTACACCTTTACTTTGTTGGGGTCATATATACCACGGTGGTAATATTACCAAAATTGATCCAGATCAATAAAAATCGACAAATCGCCATTTCAATGGGATTAAATTCTTGAGTTGAATCAAAAATAGGTCATTTTTCTGATTTTGTAAGATATCCAAATTATGCATCTTTTATCTTTTAAATCTAGTAATTTAACTACACCTTATGGTGTTTGTGGTGCGTATCAGGGAAGGGGGACTCGAGAGAACTACACTTGATGGAAAATAAAGAGGAGAGTCGCGGGTGAAGAGTGGGTGGCAAAAATGGCGCTGGCTGATAGTTGCCTGCTGCTTGGTTGTGGCTGGAATGGTGCGGGCCGAAACAGTCCGGATCGCCGTGGGCGAGTGGCCACCCTATATCAGCGAGTCTCTGCCCGAGCAGGGATTCCTCTGTCAGGTGGTGCGCGAAGCCTTTGCCGCCGAGGGGCTTGATGTCAGCTTTCACTTTTACCCCTGGGCTGAAGCCTACAAGCTCACTCTTGCCGGGGATTATGTTGTGACCATGCCCTGGTTTCGTTCCCGCGAACGTGAACGGAGCTTCTATCTCTCCGCATCGCTTGGCCAGTTCACGACCCGTCTTTTTACCTTGTCCGGTTCGCCGGTCGTCAATCTCGGGGAGATCAAGCACGAGCCGGTGGGGGTGACCCGCGGCTATTTTTACGGAGATGGTTTTGCCGCCCGTCAATCCGAATTGGCTCTTGAGTGGTTTGATTCTGATCAGGAGAGCCTTGAGAAGCTCGTCTCTGGCCGTATTCGCTATCTGGTAATGGATGAGCAGGTGGCCAAGGCCCTCTTCCAGCAGATGCAATCCCGCCATCCGGGGGCGCTGTCGTTGACCAGCTCGCCCGACCCTATCTGGTCTCAACCCGGTTATCTGCTGATGCGCAAGGCGGATCCCGATGCGCGTCGTCTGATGCTGCTGTTCAATGCGGGTCTGCACAAACTGGAGCGCTCCGGGCGGCTCGCCAGACTCTGGAAAGTGTGAGTCACGGTTGCGTCTTGCGGGCGGCGCCCCTATCCTGACTCCTTCGCCGTATCAAGTGAGGAGTTCGGGGTGCAGACCTGGAGTGATGTGATTGGCTCTGAAAAAGAGCAGGACTATTTCAAGAGTACGCTGGCGACCGTCAGGGCAGAGCGGGAAGCGGGCAAGGTAATCTATCCCCCTGCGGCCGATGTGTTCAATGCCTTCAAACTGACCGAGCTGGATCAGATCAAGGTCGTCATCCTGGGACAGGATCCCTACCACGGTCCCAACCAGGCGCATGGTCTCTGCTTCTCCGTCCTGCCCGGCGTGCGCACGCCCCCCTCTCTGGTCAACATCTATAAAGAGATGCAGCGAGACCTGCCAGGTTTCGTCACACCCAATCACGGTTTCCTCGAATCCTGGGCCAAGCAGGGGGTATTGTTGCTCAATACCGTGCTGACGGTGCAGGCCGGTCAGGCGCACTCTCATGCCCATCTGGGTTGGGAGACCTTTACCGACAGGGTTATCGAGCAGATCAATGCCAGCTGCAACGGGGTGGTGTTCCTGTTGTGGGGCTCCCATGCCCAGAAGAAGGGGCGTTTTATCGACCGGCAGCGCCATCATGTGCTGACGGCCCCCCATCCCAGCCCCCTCTCCGCCCATCGCGGTTTCATCGGTTGCGGTCATTTTTCGCAAACCAACCAGCTGCTGGAGCAGCAGGGCAAGAGTCCCATTGAGTGGCAATCTGTCTGCCGCCCACTTGATTGAGTGCAAAGTTCGGGCGACAAATGACCGTATACTCAGGAAAATAACATCTTATTTCAGCGCCAAGGAGTGCCCATGTTATCGAGTCTGCACAAGGATCACCTCAACATCGCCCGACTGCTGGAGCTGCTCAAGCAGAAGCTGGCAGCCATTCATGCGGAGCAACCCATCAGCTATTTTCTGGTGCGCGACGTCATCGACTATCTGCGGGAGGTTTCTGACAAGTACCACCATCCCAAGGAAGATCTCATCTATGACTACTACCTGAAATACCGGGTCGTAGATGGGGAGGTAGCCAACCGGTTGCAGGAGGAGCACGTCAAGCTGCTGGAGGCAGGTGGTGAACTCAAGGAGATGGTCGAGATGATCCTGATGGATGCAGTTATCCCGCTCGACCAGTTCACCGCCAAGCTGGAGCGTTTCGTTGAGCTGCAGGAGGCGCACATGAATTACGAGGAGGGAATCATCTTCCCCCATCTGCGCGACTCCTTGACCGAAGATGACTGGCGTCATCTGGAGCAGAACTGGCAAAACCGTGCCATTGGCGACCCCCTGTTTGGGGCCGAAGTGAGCCAGAACTTCCAGGCACTGGCCAAACGGCTCTCTCTGCCGCTTACCACTCACTGACAGAAATTCTTGCGGCCAGCAATGCCGCCTGTCAGCCAAGCATAAGAAAGGCCTCCCTATGGAGGCCTTTTGCATATGTGCAGCTTTACTCCTGCGGCTTGAGACAGTTGCGATAGAGCATATAGAGGTGGGCCGAGCTCCAGCTGAAGTTGCCATCAGCTCCATCGCCCGTAGCGACCTGATCGTCGTAGCTGTCATAGAGGCCGGAGGCACCATCGAATATCCAGCTGTTGATGTAACTGCCGATGCGTAATACCCGCTGTTTTACTTGGTATTACCGAGTCGCACGGCAGGGCAGGTTTGCAGGTATTGATGCGGGGTCAGGCCGAACTCCTGTTTGAAGCGGGCTGCAAAGCGGCTGAGGGAGTCATAACCGCAGGCGATGGCTACCTCCTGCAGGGAGAGCGATTGCTGCAACAGGGTGAGTGCATGGCTCATCCGTACCTGAGCCAGCAGGTGACGGAAGGTGCGCCCTTCGGCTGTCAATTTGCGTACCAGCGAGGCGCGGCTCATCGAGAAGTGAGGGGCAACAGTTTCCAGCGTGTGATCGGCTCCGGGCTCAACGCCGAGGTAACGGGCCAGCCGCTCGCCGAGGGTCATGGTGCTGGCGGGAAAGAGCAGATGAAGAGCGCCAGCAGCCCTCAACTCCGCATAGAAGGCCCGCAGCAGCTCGGTCTGGGTCGCCTCGCTCAGGCCCCGTTCTGTCATGGTGCAGACCATCTCGAAGCAGTAGGCGAGGTTTGTCGTCACCTTTATCGCGGGATCTGCCATCGCCTGAGTAGCGGAGGGCGTATCGGGCAGCCACCCGGCGGGGGGCGGCGTCAGCAGGGTAAGGACATGGGAGCGAAACTTCTCCTGCTCCGGCTGGTTGACGAAGGTGAGCTGGTTACCCGCCGGGATCAGCAGCCAGCTCTCCTTGCCAAACGAGAGACGTCGCTCCTGCCACCAGAGCAGCTTCCTGCCCTGTTTGACCCAGATGATGGTCGGCGCATAGATGAGTACGCGGTGCAGCGGCTGCTGGCGGATCCCGAGATAGTGGTGCTGTTGCAGCAGCGGCGTGCTCATCCGGTTGCTCCTAGGGGGTGACGAAAGTGGCGGTCAGAGTAGCCTTACCAAGGGCCATGCTGTTGAGCATGTAGCCTACCATGGCGGGCGGGGTGTCTGCTTTTACCTCCAGATTCTGGGGCAGGGCCCAGGCGGTGAACTGATAGCGATGCATGCCGTGGCCAGCGGGCGGGCAGGGGCCGCCGTAGCCCTGGCTGCCGAAGTCGGTCTTAAGCTCCAGTCCCTGCTTGAGCTTGCCGGAGGCATTGCTGGCGAGCTCGCTCTGGGTGGCAGGCAGATTCACCACCAGCCAGTGCCACCAGCCGCTGCCGGTGGGGGCATCGGGGTCATAGGCTGTGATGGCAACGCTTTTGGTGCCGGCCGGCAGATCCTGCCAGCTCAGCTGGGGTGAACGGTTGTCGCCGCTACAGCCAAAGCCGTTGAAGCTGAAGGCTTTGTCCATCAGCTGGCCTTCGTGGATATCGCTGCTCTTCAGGTTCATGGCGGAAGCGGGCAGGGTTGCCATGCAGAGCAGGGAGAGCAGTACGGTGCGTTTGGTCAATCTCATGGTGTGACTCCTCGTGTGGTTACGGATTCACTTTAGCGAGATCGGTGCGTGGTGAAGTTACATATTGGCTCAATATGGCATCAATGTAGATGTTAATTGAGCATAACTGTTGTTTTAAGCCTGTCGGCAATAAAAAAACCGGCATCATGGATGCCGATTTTTCACTGTGCTGAGAGCTGATCGCGCGGATTAACGCAGGATCATCTCGTCACGGCCCGGGCCGACGGAGACCATCGGAACCGGTACGCCCAGCAGCTCTTCGATACGCAGTACGTACTGCTGGGCCGCTTTGGGCAGCTCTTCGAAGGTGCGGCAGCCGGTGATGTCTTCGCTCCAGCTTTCCATCTGCTCGTAAACCGGCTTCAGGGCAGCAGTTTGCGGCCAAATCGGGTTCTCGGTGTGAGCACCTTCGTAGGCCACACAGATCTTCAGATCCGGCAGACCGGTCAGGCAGTCCAGCTTGGTCAGGGCGACTTCGGTCGCAGCCTGCAGCTCGACACCGTTCTTGGTGGCAACGGCATCGAAGTAGCCGACGTCACGAGGACGACCGGTGGTGGCGCCGAATTCGTTGGCGATCTTGCGGAACTCGTCCTGGTTCTCCATGGCGGTCAGCAGGGTGCCGGTACCGACGGAGGTACTGAATGCCTTGGCAACGGCGATGACGCGCTCGGGACGCAGGCCCGGCAGACCGCCACCGATGCCGGCGTAGGCACCGGATACGTGGGAGGAGGTCACCCAGGGGTATTCGCCGTAGATGAGGTCACGGCCTGCGCCCAGCTGGGCTTCGAACAGCAGGGTCTTGCCTTCGGCCTGCAGCTCTTTGAGCGGCATGCTGACGTTGCAGACGGAGTCGATCCAGGGAGCGGACACTTCCAGCAGCCAGTCAGCCATCTCCTGGGCGGTCTGGTTGAATTCGAAGGTCGGATAGAGCGCTTTAAGTTGCGGCAGTTTCCAGTCGAGGAAGAATTGGATGCGCTCGACCAGTACTTCTGGCTGCTTCAGCCAGCCAACCAGGATCGCTTTCTTCATGACGCGGTCACCGTAGGCCGGTGCGATGCCCTGACGGGTAGAACCGTAGGCTCCGTCACCCAGACGCTGCTCTTCCAGGGTATCTTCCATGGCGTGCAGCGGCAGGCAGAGGGTAGCGCGGTCAGAGATGGCCAGCTTGGGAACAACACCGGAGGCTTTCACTTCGTCGAGTTCGACGGTGAGCTTCTCGGGGCTGATCACCATGCCCGGGCCCAGCACGACCAGACAGTTCGGGTTGAAGACACCGCTCGGAACCTGGTGCAGCTTGAAGGTGCCAAGGTCGTTGACGACGGTATGGCCGGCGTTGTTGCCGCCCTGGAAGCGAATGCTGGCGCCAGCTTGGCCTGCCAGATAATCCACGATGCGGCCTTTGCCTTCATCACCCCAGTTGGCACCTACGACTACGATAGACGACATGACTCTTTCTCCTAAGACGTTAGGCGTTCATCCTAGGAGCCTGCTGCGGATTAGAAAAATTAATTATCTTTATAGTTCCGATAATAAAACCATATAATGATGGCCGATTTATCGGCATGTGGCCGCAAGATCGCCGCGCAGAGCCCAATGAACAGTGAGTTGAGGGAGTCTTATGCTGGACATCCATTGGCTGCAAACCTTCGTCACCCTGGCCCGATTGCAGCACTTTGGCCAGACCGCCACCGAACTGCACATGACCCAGCCCAATGTGAGCCTGCATATCAAGCGGTTGGAACAGGCGACCCGGGTGCGGCTTATCGAGCGCAGCCCTTTTCGTCTGACTCAGGCTGGCGAGCGGTTGCTGCAAAGCGCCGAACGGGCCATCGCCGAACTCCAACTTTGCCAATCCGATCTCAATGCTCTCAACCAGTTGAGTCAGGGGACGCTGGCCATCGCGGCCAGCGATATCATCTCGCGCCTGTTGCTGATCCAGCCGTTTCAGCGCTTCAAGCGGGAGTTTCCCGGTATCGACCTCACCCTGTTCAACACCACCTCGGATCAGGCGGCGGAGCTGGTCAAAAGCGGCAAGGCGGACTTGGGCTTCGTGATGGCGCAAAAACGCAGCGAACCGCTGTTCTACACCGAACTGCAACAGGTGACCTGGTGCGCGCTGGGGCACGGCCTCGCCCGCTGGCAGGCGCGAGCCAGAGCGGGGGAGAGTGACCCCCTCGATGAGCCGACCCTGATCTTGCTCGGCCATGACACCCGCACCCGGGCCCTTATTGACCCCTCCTTGCCGCTGCTGGCGCTGCCTCCATGCCGCATCATGGAGGTGGGGAGCGTGGATGCCCAGCTGGATTGGGCCGAGGCCGGGTTTGGCGTCGCCATCGTGCCGGACTTCTCCCTGCATCCTCGCCTCAACCTGACCGCGCCGGTTGCCAGCCTGACCGATTTCCCGGGTACCAGTCTGGGTTATGTGGTGCGCCAGAATCAGGTGCTGTCGCGCGCCATCAAGCAACTGCTTGTCTGGGTGGAGGAGGAGATCCACAAGCCAAACCCTTATCTGGCAGGGGCTGATAAATAACCTGAGTAGAGATAGGCAATGAGCCGAGATAAACAAAAAGAGCAGCCTTGGCTGCTCTTTTTGTTTGATATACCAGCCCAGCGTCGCTTTATTGCGCCGCGGCACCGCCGCTGGTGGCAACAGCGCTGCTGGTCGCTACAGGCTCGGTTGCTGGCATGGTCTCTGCTGCTGCACTGGCGGCAGGTTGAGTCGCTTCACTGGCTTGAATGGCTGGTGCCGCCACTTCCCCGGTTGTCGGTACCGCGTCAGAGGGGGCGGCCGCAGGTGCCGCTACGGAAGTGGCAGGTTCGAGCTGGGTCGGTTGTGGCTCGGAGGCTGGTTGCGTCGTGACCGCCGAGCTGCTGGTGGTCGGTTCATCGCTGGAGACGGCACCGGAAACCACTTCAGAGGCGCCCACGGTCGAGATGGCCGCACTGGTGGCAGCAGAGGGAGCTTCACTCTCTGCCAGCTGTTCGGAGGCGAGCGGCAACGGTTCGGGCACTTCATCCGACATACCCGGGTGCAGCGGCAGCTCGGTCTGCGCCTGCAGCTGTTCCGGCGTCACGGTACTCAGGGCCGGGTGGAGGCGGCTGAACTGCCTGACCCGCGCCAGCAGGGTGTCGCGCACGGTGCGAACGATGGGATCCGGCAGGCTGGCCAGTGCCACCAGCTCGGCGCTCATCCCGATATTGTTGATGGCGGTGAGCTGCCCCGGATAGAGGTTGGCGGCGATCTGGCTGCGCTGGTAGTAGGGATGCTGCTTGAGCAGCTTGTCGATCGGCTCCCCTTCGATAGGGATGAGGCGCACCTGGCAGCGGCTAATCAGATCGCCGATCGCCTGGCTCGGATGACCCACCACCACGAAGGCGGCGTCCAGTGTGCCGTCACAGAGCCCCTCCAGCGGAGTCTGCGGGGATTTGAGCTTGTAGGCGGCAAACTGCTTGGGGTGCCACCCCATAGCACCCATCAGGGCCTGACTGGTCACCATGTCTCCGGCCCCGGCATTGCCCGGGTAGACCCGCTTGCCCTCGATATCCGCCAGAGCGGTGATATTGCTATTGGCACTAGCCAGCAGGGTCAGCGATTCCTGATAGAGGCGAAACAGGCTGCGCAGCTTGTGATTGGCCCCCTGTCCGCTGAAGGGGCCAGTGCCATGGAGCGCATGGTGGAGCACGTCTGATTGCACCAGTGTCAGCTGCACCTCGCCCTTGTTCAGCGCCTTGAGATTGGCCAGAGAGCCGCGGGTGCTCTGCACCGTACAACTGTCGCCATGCAGGGCGTGATCGACATTGAGCACCCGGCAGATGGCGCCTCCCGTGGGGTAGTAGACGCCATTGAGGGGGCCCGTGCCGATGGTCAGCGCCTGACTGCCGAAGGGGAGCAGGATGCCGAGTGAGAGCAGGAGGTGACGCAAAATCCGTGGGTACATAGTTAACCGCTGGCTGGTGGTGCAGGAAAAGGGGACGGGCACTGCCCGTCCTGTCAGTTGTTACTGTTTGCTGTGGCTCAGGATAGCCCGTTCCATCCGCGCCAGAGCCTCGACCAGACGCGCTTTGGTGCAGCCGAAGTTGAGGCGCACGAACTGGCCGTTGCCAAACTGGGCTCCCGGCGAGAGGCCTACCCCCGCCAGTTCAAAGAAGGCGACGGGATCGTCCAGCCCGAGCGCGCTCACATCGATCCAAGCCAGATAAGTCGCCTGATGGCTGGCCAGCTCGACACCTGGCCAGCGGGCGACAGCCTGCTGGATCAGGGCCAGATTGGCTGCCAGATAGTCGAGTTGCTCGCAGAGCCACTGTTCGCCGCCCTCATAGGCCGCTTCAGCTGCCACGAAACCGAGCAGGTTGACGTCGGCGCTGATGCCGCGCATCGCCTGCTGCAGGCGAAAGCGTAGACGGGCGTTGGGCACCACGGCAAAGGAGCAGCAGAGGCCGGCGATGTTGAAGGTTTTGCTCGGGGCCATCATCACGGCGCAGCGCTCGGCAGCTTCCGGACTGATGGCGCCGTAGGGGATGTGGCGGGCCGACTTGTCCAGCAGCAGGTCGCAGTGGATCTCGTCGGAGCAGATCACCAGATTGTGGCGCTCGGCGATGGCATCGATGGCCAGTAACTCCTCGCGGGTGAAGACGGTACCGCCCGGGTTGTGGGGGTTGCAGAGCAGCAGCAGGTCGGCCGAGGGGGCCTGGCGCTCCAGTTCTGCAAGATCCAGCACCCAGCGACCGGCCTCTTCCACCATGGGGACGGTGAGCAGGGGACGGTCGTTGAAGCCCGGCGCCTGCAGGAAGGGGTAGTAGACCGGCTTGGGGGTGATGATGCCGCGGCCATGCTGGCTCCACGCCTTGCAGGCAAGGTTGAGCCCCGGTACCACGCCGGGCAGAAAGACCAGCCACTCCGGCTGGATAGCCCAGCCATAGCGGTTGGCCAGCCGTTCGATGATGAGTTCGATCAGACGGGGGGAGGGGCGAGAGTAGCCGAAAATGCCGTGGGCAACCCGCTGGGTGAGCGCCTCGATCACGGATGGCGGAGAGACAAAGTCGGTGTCGGCGACCCACATGGGCAACACATCCTGACCCTTGTACTTGTCCCACTTCAGACTCATGGTGCCACTGCGGTCAACTTCCCGATCAAAATCAAACATGCGAACTCCTTGTGCTGGCCAGATGGGCTTTCACTCTACGGGGTCGCGGCCCGCCCCGCAAGCGACAACCCCGGGGTGAGCAGCCTTGAGCCGGCTCTTGATAATGACATAAGATAAGTGCGGTTTTTTCATGCGGTTGCTGCTCTGACCTTCCGTATTTTCTGCTTCGCGACGAATGGTAATCCTATGGCCTTGCTGACGGCGGTAACAAGACGCCCCGATCCCGTATCCCTCTCTTTTCTTGCTGTCACCTTCATGACCGGTGTGGCGGTGGCGCTCCAGGTGCCAACCTTGAGCCTCTTTCTTGCACAAGAGGTTCAGGTGCGCCCCTTTCTGGTGGGTTTCTTTTACACCATCAATGCTGTGGTCGGCATCCTGATCAGCCAGTGGCTGGGCCATCGCTCTGACAATCAGGGGGATCGCAAACGCCTGATCCTGCGCTGCTGTTTTGCCGGCATCGCCCTCTCCCTGCTGTTTGCCTGGAACCGCAACTACTGGCTGCTGGTGAGCCTGGGGGTATTGCTGGCCAGTCTGGCGGCCACGGCCAGCCCCCAGCTGTTTGCACTGGCGCGGGAGTACTCCGACAGCCGCAACAAGCGGGCTGACATGTTCAGCTCGGTGATGCGCGCCCAGTTCTCGCTGGCCTGGGTCATCGGCCCACCCATCGCCTTTGCGTTGGCCATCGGCTACGGCTTCGAGGTGATGTATCTCGCCTCTGCGGTCGCCTATCTGCTCTGTACTTTGGTGGTCTGGCGCTGGCTCCCCTCTCTGCCACTGCCCAAGATGGCCGAGGAGAGCGAGCGGGTCAGCAGCTGGCGGGATCCTTCGGTGCGGGCGCTGTTTATCGCGTCCACCCTGATGTGGACCTGCAACAGCATGTACCTCATCAATATGCCGCTCTACATCACCCGTGAGCTGGGGATGGATGAGAAGCTGGCAGGGGTGCTGATGGGGACAGCGGCGGCCCTCGAGATCCCCTTCATGCTGTTGGCGGGCTACTACACGGCGCGGTTTGGCAAGCGGCCGATGATGCTGCTGGCGGTGCTGGCCGGCGTCATCTTCTATGGCGGGTTGGTGAGCTTCACCAGCCACTATGCGCTTATCGCACTGCAGCTCTTCAATGCCATCTTCATCGGTATCGTCGCGGGGATCGGCATGTCCTATTTTCAGGATCTGATGCCGGGTCGGGCAGGGGTTGCCACCACGCTCTTCTCGAACAGCATCCGCACCGGCTCCATCATGGCGGGCGCCATTGCCGGCATAGTGGCGGAGGTGTGGAGCTTTCACGGTGTCTTCATGGTGGCACTGGTGCTGGCTATGGTGGCGCTGGCCGCCTGCTGGCGGGTGCCCAATGTCTAGGAGAAAGGGTAGCGGCTTATTTACCCTGCGCGGACAGGTTCTGCTCGCCCTGATATTCGTTGCGCAGGCAGCGCAGCAGCAGCTCGGTGGCGGGGCCAAGTGATTCGGGGGAGAGGGTGAGCAGATAGGTGTAGAGATGGCGTTCGTTGCCGCTCTCCAGATCGAGCTGTACCAGCGCGCCGGAGGCCAGCTCTGCTTCGACCAGATGGCGTGGAAGCCAGGCGTAACCAAGCCCCTGCAGGATCATGCTGATCACCTCGTGGTAGTGCGTCGCCTTCCAGCCGGTATCATCAGCATCGTTCCAGTCCACCGAGCGGTGAATGGGCGGATGAAGGCTGATCTGGTTGTGGCTGGTGAGGTCATCGAGACTGATGGGCCCTTCCTGCTGGGCCAGCGGGTGGTTGGTGGCACAGAGCGGACGCAGGCACACCTCGTCCAGCACCAGACCGGTGCGATCCCCCGGCAGATGTTCCGAGAGCATCAGATCCCCCGGCTGCAACGCGTTGAAATGGCAGTGAATACGCTCGTGCAGATTGACCCGGCAGCCACGGCTGCGGGGGTAGAAGTGGGCCAGCGCACGGTAGAGGCGCTCCCTCGGTTGCAGGGCCGAGACGTAGAGGTTGATCTGCGGCTCCCACTGCCGCTCCAGGTTATTGGCCAGATTCTCCAGCTCCTCCACTTGCTGGCTCAACTGGCGCGCCCGCTTGAGGAAGATCTCCCCCGCCGGGGTCAGCACTGCCTTGCGGCCACGCACCTCCAGCAAGGGCACCCCCAGACTCTGCTGCAACTTCGCAACCGCATGGTTGAGGGAGGACTGGCTCTTGTTCAGCGCCTCGGCCGCTTGGGCGTAACCGCCACAGTCGACCACTGCCTGAAAGATCCGCCATTGCTCAAACGTGCTTTTGGGACGAAACATAGTTCAACCTGATTGGAGAGGGTGGAGTCAGGGAGATACAGGGAGCCGAGGCTCCCTATTCAATTTAACCCCTGCCTCGCAATAACCCGGTTATTTTGTTGATTTATTTGGGTTGCGCCGCTTTCTTGGCTTATTTGGGCTGCGCCACAAAGGTCTGGCCGGTTTTGCCCCGGCTGTCGCTTCCCATCAGATAGAGGTAGAGCGGCATCAGGTCGGTCGGAGTCTTGAGGTTCATCGGATCTTCCGCCGGGAAGGCGCTGGCCCGCATCTTGGTCCGGGTGCCACCCGGGTTGAGGGTATTGACCCGCACGCCGGTGTTTTCCAGTTCGTCGGCCAGCACTTCCATCATCCCCTCGATGGCAAATTTGGAGATGGCGTAGGTGCCCCAGTAAGCCCGTCCTTTGCGGCCCACACTGGAGGAGGTGTAGACGATGGAGGCATCGCCGTGCTCTTTGGCGCTCTGGCGAACCAGCGGCAGCAGCGCCTGGGTCAGCAGAAATTCCGATTTGACGTTGACCTGCATCACCTCGTCCCACTCCTTCTCCTGAATGTGCTCGAAGGGGGAGAGGGTGCCGAGCAGTCCGGCATTGAACAGAATACCGTCTAGGCGGCCAAACTGGCGGGTGAAGGTAGTGGCCAGTCCACGATAATCGGCGGAAGTCGAGGTTTTCAGATCGAGCGGGACGATGGCGGGCAGCGGGTGGCCAGCAGCCTCAATCTGGTCATAGACGGCTTCAAGCTTGGCGCTGGTGCGGCCGAGCAGGATCACGGTGGCGCCGTGGGCGGCATAGGTGAGGGCGGCTTCGCGGCCGATCCCGTCTCCGGCACCGGTGACCAGAATGACCTTCTCCCTGAGCAGATCGCGGGGGGCCTGATAATCGAGCATGGCAACTCCTGTTAACAAATTCCGGCCATAAGTGCATGGCAATCGAGGGCCAAGTGTACTGATCCGCGCCTCGGTTTGACCAGCTCATCCCCGAAAAAATGTGAAGAAAATAGAGGGGTTGTGAGCATCAGGTTGGATTTTTAACGGCTTGATGCAGAGTTTTTGCGCGCGTCCGGCAAACTCCCTAGAATGTGACAAAACCGATCCTCTCTGGAGTCCACCGTGACATTTTTGACCGAATATGGCCTGTTTCTGGCCAAAACCGTGACCTTTCTGCTGGCCATCGGCGCCATCGTCCTGATGGTGGTCAGCAGTCGCCAACCCAAGGCACGCAAGGGCGAGCTGGTGGTGACCGATCTTTCTAACGAGCTGGAGCAGGGGCAGTTTGCACTCAAGAGCGCACTGGCCAGCAAGGCCGAGCGCAAAGTGCTGGAGAAGCAGCAGAAAGAGGAGCAGAAAAAGCGCGCCAAGGCGGGTGACGAGCGCAGCCGGCTCTTCGTCATCGATTTCAATGGCAGCATGGATGCCAAAGAGGTTGCATCACTGCGTGAAGAGGTGAGCGCGGTGATCGGGGTGGCGCAGCCCGGCGACGAGGTGCTGTTGCGCCTCGAGTCCGGTGGTGGCGTGGTGCATGGCTACGGTCTTGCTGCTTCCCAATTGCAGCGGCTGCGTGACAAGGGGATCAAGCTTACCGTGGCCATCGACAAGGTGGCTGCGAGCGGCGGCTACATGATGGCCTGCGTGGCGGATCAGATCCTGGCGGCGCCGTTTGCCATCGTCGGCTCCATCGGGGTGATCGCCCAGATGCCGAACTTCAACAAGCTGCTGAAAAAGCACGACATCGAGTTCGAGATGCACACCGCAGGTCAGTACAAGCGCACCATCACCATGTTTGGCGAGAACGACGATCTGGGGCGCGAGAAGTTTCGCGAGGAGCTGGCTGCCATTCACGAGCGTTTCAAGCAGTTTGTTGCCGAACACCGACCGCAGCTCGATATCGACCAAGTCACCACTGGCGAGCACTGGCTGGCGAGTCAGGCCAAGGGGCTCGGGCTGGTGGATAGCCTCTGTACCAGTGATGACTACCTGCTGGCGCAGGCCAGCCAGCACAAGGTGGTGGGCATTCGCTACAGCCGGCCCAAGAGCCTGACCCAGAAATTGGGCCAGCAGGGCGCCCAAGCGCTGGAGGCCGGGTTTGGCCGACTGTGGCAGCAGAGCCCCTGGCGCTGAGTCGCGACCCGCAACGGGTGCGACAAGTGGTGAGCGAGGCCAGTCGGAGCAATCCGGCTGGCCTCGTTTTTTGGCCACTTTGCAGGCCGTGCTGCCGATGAGGTAGCGCCGTGGCGAGGAAGGTTGTTTCCATTCAACTCCTCTGTTACAACTGAGGGCTTTCCCCTTTCATTGCAGGCCCTACGGGCTAGGGAGCATGCCAATGCCATGGAGCACCTTCAGGCAATTTACCCCGTTGGTCTGGATTGTCATTCTGGGCACCTTCATGGTGCGCACCAGCTACTACATGGTGTGGCCCTTTCTCTCCATCCTGCTCTATCGGGAGTATGACCTCTCGGCAACCCTCATCGGCCTGCTGCTGGGAGGCTCGGCAGCGCTCTCCACTCTGGTGAGTTTCTACGGCGGCTGGCTTTCGGACCGCTTCGGGCGGCACAGCATTCTGCTCGGTGGTTGTCTGGTGGCGATGCTCTGTTTTGGCTTGCTCGGCTTTTCCCACTCCGTGCTCTGGCTTGGGGTTGGGGTGATGGGGAGCGGGCTTGCCTCCGGGCTTATCGATGCGCCGGGCAAGGCGCTGATGGCAGATAGTCTGGCGTCGGCCAAGGCGCGAGAGCTGGCTCTGCACCTGCGCTATTTCCTGCTCAACCTGGGGGCGGCGTTGGGGCCGCTGCTCGGGGTGACGCTCGGGATCAATGCCCAGCAGGAGACCTTCCTCTTTCTGGCAACGAGCTATCTGCTGTTGGGGGTCGCCTTTGGCTGGGGCTTTCGTCGGGCGGGTTCCTCTCACAGTCATGGTGCTGCCGGCCCCGGTTTGCGCGATGCCATCAAGGTGTTGCTGGCGGATCGCGCTTTCCTGCTGCTGGTGATGGCCAATCTGTTGATGGTGCTGGTCTACTCCCAGTTTCACTCGCCACTGGTTCAGTATCTGACCCGCGCTGGTATGCCTCAGGTGGCCGAGCTGGTTGCCTTGCTGGTGGCCACCAATGCCCTGACGGTGGTGTTGCTGCAGTTCCCGCTGCTGCGGCTGCTCTCGCGCTGGCCGGTGCGGGTGCGGCTTCATATCGGCATGGCTCTGTTTCTGGCGGCCCAGCTGCTGTTTGCCGCAGGGGATCCGCTGGTGCGTAGCCACTGGTTTGGCGCCGTGCTGCTGCTCAGCATCGGCGAGACCATACTCTTTCCACTGCTCAACGTGCTGATCGACCAGATGGCGCCCGGCCATCTCAAGGGGAGCTATTTTGGTGCCAGTGCGCTGGCCGGCTTGGGCAGTGCCGCGGGGGCTCTGCTGGGGGGCTGGATCCTGGAACAGTGGAACGGACAGCTGCTATTCCTGCTGATGGCGCTGCTCTGCGTGGCCATCTTCTGGCTCTACGAACGGGGAGCCCGCTTGCGGCACCCTGCGGCAGCCGTGTCGGAGCCCAGCAGCAACTGAGTGCTCAATGGCGCTCTTTGGGGGAAACAGTCTTGAGGGCTCGCTTGGCGGCATACATCCGTTCATCCGCCAGCCGGATCAGGTTTAGCCCTTCGTCGTAGTGTTCGGGGCCTGTCTGCACTATGCCGATACTGAGGGTGATCCCGGCCAGTTTATCCTTTATCGCCTGGGTCAGTCGCTTGAGATAGATATCCCGCGCCTGCGCCTCGTTGCAGTTGGGCAGGATCAGGCAGAACTCATCCCCGCCATAGCGAAAGCAACTGTCTTCGGTGCGAAAGACCTGACGGATGCAGGTACCGACGGTGCGCAGGATCTCGTCCCCGCGCTGGTGCCCCTCGCTGTCGTTGATCTGTTTGAAGTTGTCGATATCGAGGTAGGCGATGGCCACCGGTTCGGCCCGCCGCTCACAGGAGCGCAGCGTCAGCTGCAGCTGATCGTTGAGGTGACGGACGTTGAGCAATCCCGTCAGCGCATCGGTGCGGTTGAGCTCCTCCAGCTGATGGGTGCGCTCGCGAACCTTCTGTTCGAGGCTTTTCGCATAGTTCTCCGATTTCTCTCTGGACGACTCGATCTCTGACACCAGGCTGCGGATATAGGTCTCGAAGACCAGCGTGATGTCGAACAGGATCAGCTTGTCCAGCGCCGCCAGCATGGCGATCCGCTCGCTCTCGTTGCCGATTTGGTCAAAGATGTTTTCAATCAGCAGCGCCTTGAGGGTGTTGATGGCGGCCAGATAGAGCTTGGGTTCGACGCCGATCCGCTTGTGCACCAGCCCGATCCGCAGCCGGTTGTTAACGTACTCCAGATCGTAGAGACCGCTGAACAGATCGAGAATGTAGCGCCGCTGGGCGGCTCTCAGCCGGTTGAGGGTATCGGCATCGCCTATCAGCAGGGCAATCTCGGTGATGGCGGTCTGCTGCTGGTAAAACTTGTCGACCAGCTCATCGATATGGGGCTCGATCTTGCCGCTGTAACTTGCCAGCAGAGCGACATCCTGTTCGTTCAGCAAAAGCAGCTCTTTGCGATGGGCAATTTCAAATTCGGTGATCCGCATCTGCTCCAGCAGGGTCTGTTCCGTGGGTTTCATCGCCGCTCTCTATCAAGGGGGCCGGCAGGACTCCGTGTCGCTGTCGTAGCCTTATTGGAAATAATTTGCAATTGATAGTGTAGACACTTGTGGGGTGGAGACTGAAATGGCTCTTGTCGACAGAGCCATTTCATCGGGCTGGATAGTAAGGCGAGAGGTATTAGAAGGTCAGTACCTTGTCGGCTGAGAGGGTCCACTGGGCCAGCATCGGCAGGGTGCCGACCTCAATGCCCTCGATTAGCGGCAGGGCAGTAATGCCACGGGCATCGGTGCAGGTTTTGCACAGGCGAATGATCACCCCTTGTGCCAGCAGGATCTCCAGCATCTGGCGCAGGTTGTACCCTTCGGCAGGCGCCTGGCATGCCAGCGCAGCGCTCACCGCATCGGACATCAGGAACAGCTTGAGGCTGGCACCGCCCTGTTCATTGAGGGCAATGGCCAGACGCAAGGCATTGAACAGGGATTCGCTGCCATAGGGGGCACCGTTGGCAATCACCACAATTTGTTGATTCATAAGAGACTCCCGATTGGAAAGAGCGTCATTGTAGAACCAATAAGGTGGCAATTGCGTGATATGACACAATTTCTGTCGCACCTTTTTCCCGCTTGCTTGACCCTGCTGCCGATCGAGGTTCTTATGGTCAGTTCGCAAACAAGACCGGATGAATCGAGATGTGGAAAGTATTGGGAGCCGGCTTGCTGCTGTTGGCAGGCTCAGCCTGTGCCAGTGAGCCTGTCGGTTGCAAGGCCCGCCTGCAGGCGGTCAACGAGCAGCTGGTGTTTGCCAAAGCACACAACAATGCCGGGCAGATTGCCGGGTTGGAACAGGCTGCACGCAATATCAAGGCCTACTGTACCGACGAAGGGCTCCTCAAGGAGCAGAAACAACGGGTAAGCAAGCTGCGGGGAGAGGTCAATGAGCGCCTGCTTGAACTGCAGGAGGCCAGAGTGTCCGGCAAGCCCGGGAAGGTGGCCGACAAGCAGAGCAAGCTGGAGCAGTCACAGACCGACTTGCTGGAGGCGCAGCGGGAGTTGGGTGAGCTGAACCGGCTGGTCAACAAAAAGTAGCGCCCATTCGATGAGCGGGGATCAAAAAGGCCGGGATAACCCGGCCTTTTGCATTTACTGCCTGTGCATCCGCACAAACTTCTCCATCAGCTGGTCTTCGGTCTCCACATGGGCGGGATCCCAGATGATGCAGTCGATGGGGCAGACACTGATGCAGGTCGGCTTCTCGTAGTGACCGACGCACTCGGTGCAGCGACTGGGGTCGATCTCGTAGATCTCCTCACCCAGGCTGATGGCCTGGTTCGGGCACTCGGGATCGCACATGTCACAGTTGATGCACTTGTCGGTGATGAGCAGTGCCATCTCAAGCTGCCGTATGGGGGTTGCGCGTGTCTTCGCGATCCCCGAGGTTGCGCAGCAGGATGCCGAAGTTCACATCCAGATCTTTGGGAACCGGCACATAGACCACGTGGCCGTTGCCCGGCGCGGTGTCGATGAGCTCGCCCTTGCGGTTCTCCATCTGCTCCAGATTGAAGCGGACGTTGCCCTGCGGGGTCATCAGCTCCAGGCTGTTGCCCACCAGGAACTTGTTCTTCACTTCCACTTCCACCATGTCGCCACGGCGACCGGTGATCTCGCCGACAAACTGCTGGGTGTCGGAGACGGAGTAGCCGTAGTCGTAGTTCTGGTATTCGCTGTGGTTGTGACGGCGCAGGAAGCCCTCGGTATAGCCGCGATGAGCCAGATTCTCGAGGGTGCCCATCAGGCTGCGATCAAACGGACGACCCGCTACGGCATCGTCGATGGCCTTGCGATAGACCTGAGCGGTGCGGGCGCAGTAGTAGAAAGACTTGGTGCGGCCTTCGATTTTCAGCGAGTGAACGCCCATTTTGGTCAATCGCTCGACGTGCTCGACCGCGCGCAGATCCTTGGAGTTCATGATGTAGGTGCCGTGCTCGTCCTCGAACGCGCTCATGTACTCGCCCGGACGGTTGGACTCCTCCAGCAGCACCAGTGCATCGCTCGGCTTGCCGAGGCCCAGAGTCGGGTCAACTTTCTGCACGGCGATAGGCTCTTGACGGTGGACGATCTGGCCCACTTCGTCTTCCTTGCCTTCGTGCACCTTGTATTCCCAGCGGCAGGAGTTGGTGCAGGTGCCCTGATTGGGGTCACGCTTGTTGATGTAGCCGGAGAGCAGGCAGCGGCCAGAGTAGGCCATGCACAGCGCGCCGTGAACGAACACTTCCAGCTCCATCTCCGGCACCTGCATGCGGATCTCTTCGATCTCGTCCAGCGACAGTTCGCGGGAGAGGATGACCCGGGTCAGGCCCATCTGATGCCAGAACTTCACCGTGGCCCAGTTGACCGCGTTGGCCTGCACCGACAGGTGAATGGGCGTGTCAGGGAAAGCTTCGCGCATCATCATGATGAGACCGGGGTCGGACATGATCAGCGCATCCGGCTTCATTTCTACCACAGGGCGCATGTCGCGGATAAAGGTCTTGAGCTTGGAGTTGTGGGGCTGGATGTTGGCTACCACATAGAACTGCTTGCCAAGCTGATGGGCTTCGTTGATGCCGAGCTGCAGGTTTTCGTGATCGAATTCGTTGTTGCGCACCCGCAGGCTGTAGCGGGGCTGGCCGGCATAGACGGCATCGGCGCCATAGGCATAGGCGTAACGCATGTTCTTGAGGGAACCTGCGGGGGAGAGCAATTCTGGTTTAAACATGTCGGACTCTTCGTATCTGATTGCAAATCAGGACGACGCCACCTGATGGCGCCGTATGGATTGAGTAGCAGTGCGAGCCATTACGTGGTGCTCTGCCACCCGATAACGGTATATCCAGCCTGCACGCTTATAAAATATGCGCCAGATATTCGGGGTGCGAGATTGTACTCGCCCCCACGCCATCATGCAATTTGGCGGGGATAAAGAGGGACGGGGTGTATCGCTGTCAGGCCCAGCGAGACAGGGGGGCGGGCATGGCATGGGCATAGCCCTGCTGATAGTCGCAGCCGAGCTGGTTGGCAATCTCGATGTGAGCCAGGGTCTCGACCCCTTCGCACACCACCTTCATGCCAAAGCGCTGCAGATACTCCACCAGACCAGTCAGCATCCGCAAGGCATGGCTACTCTTGCTCGCCTGCAGCAGCAGGGAGCGATCCAGCTTGATGATCTCGTAGGGGAGCGCCATCACCCGCTGAAAATTGCACTCCTGGGTGCCGAAATCATCGCAGGCGATATGAGCGCCGTGGCTGCGCAGCACTTCGATCAGCTCGCGATGTTTGCGATAGAGCGGCGCGTGCTCCAGCACCTCGAACCAGATCGCTATCCCCAGCTTGCGAGCCTGCAGGATCACCAGCAACAGCAGGTTCTGGTATGTCGAGCTCTCAAGTGCAGGATTCAAGTTGATGGAGAGAGAGCAGGGCGCATGGCGTGCCAGTACGGGCAGGTCACGCCAAATCGCTCGCAGTATCACTATATCGATGTCCAGAGCTTCACCCTGGCTCAGAGTCAGGAAGTCGATGCCCTGGTGGCCCCGCCGGGCGGGATCCCAGCGCCTGGCCAGCGCTTCAAAGCCGATGATCTGGCGATCCTTACCTATGATGGGTTGGTAAAACGGTACAGCGACATCGGCCGCCAGCGGGGCCATCTCACAACTTGGGAGCTCTTCTTTGAATGCCAACATGGCACTGGTCTCAACAGGCTGACAAATATGAGAGATCATATAATAGAAGGTCAAAAGGGGATGTAGGAATACTCCGATTGTTAGTTGTTGAATTAAGGTGAATGAATCGGAATATTCCGATTACTTAGCTGAATGCAACTATATAGACTGTTGCTGGATAAAAATACGTAAATACTCAGAATGTATAATTAATGGGGGGCGGCCATGGGAATTTAATTCACACCAACAGCAGGGGCTTTGGGGATATATCGTACAAAAAGAGGATGATTTGCACAATCAAGGTGCCCATTCGCAACGAGAAACATCATATTATTTGTTTGTGGTGGAAAGTTAACCAGATATCCATGTGCGACGCATAAAACTATATATCTATGGTGCTGGCATTTTCTTCTGTTACGACTGGTCGTGAAATTTATGGGATGATAGTGAGAGACCGATGACAATATATTTAAAGTATGATCCTGACTTTCTATGTCAATGAAAATAAAGCGTGGTTAATTTTAATCGGTTGTTGCTTTACAGCTCAAAATATAGTCGGCGCTGGCTTTTTCACTGCCATTTCGTTTATATAGCTACCCGGATTTTAGTTGGCAGAGAGGGCGCTTGGTGCAAACAACCATTGGCAAGCACCCGATTTTATATCTGATTAGCACAGGCCACTGCTGCGGGCATATTCAAAGAGGGCGCTGTCACTGTTGATGCCCAGACGTTGCATGGCACTCTTCTTTTGTGTGCTGATAGTCTTGATGCTGCGGTGCAGGTACTCGGCAGCCTGGGTAACAGACATACCGCTGGCCAGCAGCCTGACCACTTCAGTCTCTTTGGGGGTTAGTTGATTGACCCCGGCCTGCTGGGGCAGGCCCGCTTCGGCCAGCAACATTTTGACCGAACTGCCGATATAGGTGCGGCCAAGCAATACCTGACGAATGGCATCCGAGAGTTCGCCGATGACCGATTTCTTCAATAGCAGACCACTTATTCCTGACTGGATAAGCGATTGTAAAATGGCGTTATTGTGGAGTTGGGTCAGCACAATAATAGGCAAAGAGGGATAATCTCGTCTTAACTGCTGGATCATCACCAAACCGTCGCTGCGAATATCGCCGGGCATGCTGAAGTCGGTGATTAACAGATCACATGGATGTTGCTGCAATAAAACCAGCAATTCAGATACCTGATAGGCCTCGGCAATCACTTCACAGCGGGGTTGAATCTGCTCGATAAGAGCATGGATCCCGGTCAAGATCAGCGGATGGTCATCAGCAAGTATAATCTTGAAGGACATAAATGAGCCTCTTATAAAACAGCGAATAATATTCAGGCTATCAAACCTAGCATTTCTATACTACCGTGCGCACCCATTTTTTTCATGGCCTCCTCTTGTTGGGGAAATATATTTGAATCGTTATGCGTATATGCCATTCAATCATGCCGATAATCAAGCGGTTCATAATTATTGCCACTCTATTTCTCTTGACTCCATATGTTATTTCCGCCGACACCATTGCTATTCCCACTGTAGAGGTAGGGATATTGGCGGGTGGATGGGGTCCTTTTCAGCAGTGGGACGGCAAGGTCGCCTCCGGATTCAGCGTTGAATTGATGGAACAATTGGCCAAAAAGCTGGACTACCGGATTGCCTGGCAGGTTTACCCTGACTGGGAAGCCATGTATGCCGACGCCTGCAGTGGCAAGCTGGATATCCTGCTTGATGCTTTTAACACCGAGGTGAGCCAGTGCCTCACCTATAGCCTGCCTTACTACACCTCGCCGACTGTGGTGGTGGTGCGACAAGACAGCGCCCTGTTTCGGGATGTGAGTCGGTTGCAGTCCGCGAGCATTGCCATCGAAAAAGGCTTTCTGACCGAGAAGCTGGTCAAGCTGCATTATCCCAATGTCACACCGCGGCTCTTTGTCGATACGCGCCGTGCATTGCAGGCGGTTGAACAAGGTCGGGCAGATGCCTATATCGGCAACCTCCATGTGGCCAATCTGTTTATCGAACGTCATCCAGCATTGGCTGTGGTCGCCCAGTCTCCCTTGTTGATGGAAACCCTGCACCTTGGCATTGCCAGCCAGAAACACACTCTTGCTATCCGGCTTGATACGGCGATTCAGGCGCTGACGGTCGAGGCGCGCAGTGAACTGGAGAAACGCTGGCTGGGGGAGAGTCTGGAGCCCAATTTTATGGGGCACAGTCATTTCTTGCTGCGTCCTGATGAGCGTGGCTGGCTCTCGATGCTGCCACCGCTAAAGCTGGGGTTGATCCCCGGCTGGGTGCCCTTCTCCTATCACGATGAGGAGGGCAATTCGGTCGGCTTGATAGCGGATTATCTGAACGTGTTGCAAGAGAAGTTGGGGTTGGCATATAGCGGTGTGCCGGTACAGCGCTGGCCCGAGCTGCAACAACTGCTGCTGCATCACGATGTGGATCTGGCGGTATTGCCAGCACGGATCATCGAGCGGTTGGTGGGGTGGCATGCCAGCGAGCCCTTTGCATCATTCCCGATGGTGCTGGTGACGGCACGTGGCAGCCTCCCTATCGGAGATCTCTCCGATCTGGCCGGCAAAGAGCTGCTGCTGACCGATAGCATGCTGATCCCCGAGCTAAGGGCGCTGGTGCCCGACCTTAAACTGACCACAACCCGTGATGCCAGCGATGGGCTCGCCCGTGTCGCTGCGGGGCAAGGGGATGCCTATATCGGCAATCTGGTGGTGGTCTCCCGTCTTATCACCGAGCTGTTTGATGACCGACTCCATATCGCCGCTCCCACCCCCTTCAAGGATGAACTGGCTGTGGCGGTACGTGAGCCATACGCGCCCTTGTTGCCTTTGGTGAACCGGGTGCTGGCCAGCATGAGCGACAAGGAGCAGCGCCAGATCCGCAACAGCTGGCTGGCGCTCAATTACAGCGAGGGGATCCCCAGAGCGAAACTGGTACGCACCCTGCTGCCGGTCGGGCTGGCTGTCAGCTTGTTTATCCTGACGCTGCTGGTCGCTTACTGGCGCTTGCGGCAGGAGATCGTACGGCGGCATCAGGTGGAGCTGGCACTGGCCAGCGCCAAGGTTCGGGCCGAGTCTGCTGCCACCATAAAGGGTGAATTTCTGGCCACCATGAGCCACGAGATCCGTACCCCGATGAACGGCATCGTCGGTATGGCGGAGCAGCTCTCGCTGACCGGGTTGAGCGAAGATCAGCGCCAGATGGTGGAGATCATCAATCGGGGCGCGCAGGGTCTGCATGCGCTGATCGACAACGTGCTCGACTACGCCAAGCTGGAGGCGGGCAAGATGGTGCTCGACGAAGTGCCGTTCCTGATGCGGGAGCTTATCGATAGCGTGCTGACCATGACCGTCAGCGAGGTGCAGCGCAAGGGGCTGCGGGTCTATCTGCTGGCAGATCAGGAGGTAGCGGCCCGCTTGCGTGGCGATGTGCTGCGGCTGCGTCAGATCCTCTTCAACTTTGTCAGCAACGCCATCAAGTTTACCGAGCGCGGTTTTATCGAGCTTTCCCTTGCGGTATTGCAGGAGGCAGAGGGGAAGCAGCGGCTGCAGTTCGGGGTACGAGATAGCGGGATCGGCATGAGTGACGAGGCGCAAAGCCGGATCTTCAACGCCTTTGAGCAGGCGGAGAGCTCGACTACCCGCAGTTACGGCGGCAGTGGGCTGGGGCTCAGCATCTGTCACACCCTTGCCGGATTGATGCAGGGAGAGATTGAACTGCAGAGCTCACCGGGCCTTGGCACCTTTATCACGCTGACCGTGACTCTGCCGGTTGTGGCCCACTCCGAGCCAGACCCGCACCTCGCCGGGATGCGCGCTGTCATCGAGTTGCGTGATGAGAAGCTGCGTCACACCCTGTTGTTGCACCTCGGTGCGCTGGGGGTGAGCTGCACCGGGCAAGCAGGTGGGGCGGATCTGCACTTTAGCGACAGCGAACAGGCTCCCGGCGATGCCATCAGGCTGGTAGAGCTGCATTCGCCTATGGGTTATCGGCGCGAAGCGGGGCGTTATCTGCTCAACAGCAATCCCCTGACCTGGCATGCGGTACGCGAGGTGTGCTATCGCCAGCTGGGATTGGCCGATGTTCTGTTGCCGATCCCGCTGTGTGAGCAGGCTGAAGCCGGCGAGCTGCTGCCCTACCGGATCCTGCTGGTGGAGGATAACCCGCTAAACCAGTCGTTGGTGATGCGCCAGCTTGGCCAGCTTGGCTTGCATTGTGATCTGGCCGGGCAGGGGGAGCAGGCGCTGGAGATGGCGTCGCGAACTCCTTACGACCTGGTGCTGTGCGACTGCCAGATGCCGGTGATGGACGGCTACGAGTTCACCCGCAGGGTGCGCGAGCAGGAGGAACAGGATGAGCGGTTGCTGATCATTGCCATGACCGCCAACGTGTTACCGGAACAGCGCGAACGCTGCTTTGCCGCCGGGATGGACGATCTGCTCGGCAAGCCGGTACTGCTGGCGGGATTGCGCCAGATGCTGCAGAAGTGGCATATCCTCCCCTCCGAGCGGCTGCTCGATCTTGCGGTGGTGAGCTCGCTGTTTGGCGCGGGTGAGCCGTTGCGACAGGCGTTGCAGCAGTGTCGTTACGAACTGGAGCGTGGACTTGGCATGCGTCCGCAAGAAGACATCGCCTTGGCCGAGTGGGTGCACCGTCAGGCGGGCACTCTCGCCATGATGCTCCCGGAGGCTGCGGAGCAGGGCTGGCGGCTGGAGGAGCGGATCCGTCAACAAGGGGCCGCTGCGTGTGGCGATGAACTGGCGCGGTTTTGTACACTGTTGCAGCAGCTGGTCGATGAGCTGGCGGTGTGAGTCGGTAATCTAGTGGATGGCTGCAAGCGCCATCTCGAAGCGCTGTTCGCGAATTGTGCGGGGCATGGCGCCATTGGTGGCGCCGGCCAGCCATTCCCAGTCAAGTCTGGGGCTGCCCGCTTTGAAGCGCTGATAGGGAATACCCTGCTTCACTGTCACGAAGAGCGTCGTGGGCAGGCCCAGCTTGTTGCTGTAGCGAACCATCAGGTCGCCCTGATAGCCCTCCATGCGCTTTTTCAGCGCTTGCAGCGTGAGCCCGGTGGCATGGCCATGTTCGTCCCAGATCTCAAACATGATGTGAATACTCTGACAAAGGTGGTGATAAAGTGAACAGGATGGGTTGCAAATGCAACTGTCAGATCTGACAAGGGGAGAGACCGTATGGGCCAGAAAAGCGAAAACCCGGCGCTGGGCCGGGTTTTCTTGAATGGTGGTGGAGGGAGAAGGATTCGAACCTTCGAAGGCAGAGCCGTCAGATTTACAGTCTGATCCCTTTGGCCGCTCGGGAACCCCTCCACAGGGGCCTTGCATGTTGTGTTCAGGAAGATGGTGGAGGGAGAAGGATTCGAACCTTCGAAGGCAGAGCCGTCAGATTTACAGTCTGATCCCTTTGGCCGCTCGGGAACCCCTCCACGGGGTATTTTCCTGATTGTTGCACTTGAATGGTGGAGGGAGAAGGATTCGAACCTTCGAAGGCAGAGCCGTCAGATTTACAGTCTGATCCCTTTGGCCGCTCGGGAACCCCTCCCCAAGTGCGAGGCGCATACTAACAGATCTTCGCTCTTTGTGAACCCCTTGAAGCGTTTCTGGCAGAAAAAAATGACTGTTCGTCGATTTTTTGATACATCGTGCTCAAAATTCAGACTTATCAGCAAGTTGTGCGCTGCTTTTCTATGCAGTCCCGTTGCGGGCTCTGGTCGAAAAATTCAGAATTCGTTGAGGGACAGACAAAAAGACCGCCGGACGTGGCGGTCTTTTACTTTTACTGCATTGAGCTTGTGCCAAACGCGATGATCAGCGTTGGAACGGGTAAATGGATCCCAGTTTCAGGATCTGGGTCAGTTCGTCCAGTGCGCTGCGAGACTCCTGCACCAGGGTCGGATCACGCAAGTCATCCAGGGTCAGACGGTCGCGATAGTGGCGATCGACCCAGCC
>NZ_CAWNWX010000123.1:22456-27682 GCF_963878195.1 Aeromonas sp. HMWF016 | reverse complement strand
TTGATAAGGCAGGCCTGATTGACCGCCGCGAGTTCGGCATCGTTCATGGCGACCCGCAGCCGCAGACAGGCGGGGCCACCGCCATTACGCATGCTCTGCTTCACGTCCATGTAGTGAACGGCCTTGATAGGCGTGTTCATGGTCAGCAGCTTGTTCAGGTACGCCGACACCGCCGGATTGTCGCGGCATTCGGTGGGAGCGATGATCGCCATCTCGCCATTGGGCAGGGTGAGGATCTGGGTGTTGAACAGATAGGATTTCACCGCATCCAGCACCGATACTTCGGCAGTCGGCACCTCGATAAAGTGCAGCTCCCCCTCGCCAAACTTGGTTTGCACCTCGGCCAGCGCCTGTTCGGTGTTGAGAAATGCCTGCTGGTGGAAGAAGAGCACGTTCTGGTTACCCACCGCGATCACGTCGTTGTGGAATACCCCCTGATCGATCACCTCCGGATTTTGCTGGATAAAGACCACGCTCTCCTCATCAAGACCATGCAGGCGGGCGATGGCCTGACTCGCTTCCAGAGTCTGGCGGGCCGGATAGCGCTTTGGTGCCGGGCGGGAGAGATCAAAGGCGCTGCGACCATAGACGAACAGCTCGACTCCTGCTTCGCCATATGCACGGCAGAGCCGGGTGTGGTTGGCCGCCCCCTCATCGCCGAAGTGATCATTTTCCGGCAGATGGAGGTGGTGGCTGAAGTGGCGCTCGTTATTGAACACGGCACGCAGGATACGACCGGTGACATCCGGCTCGAGGGAGCGGTGAAATTTGTTGGTCAGGTTGGCGGGGGTGAAGTGAATGCGGCCATCCTGAGTATCGGCACTCGGGGAGACTGTGGCTGCGTTGGCAGTCCACATGCTGGAGGCCGAGTAGCAGGCGGCCAGTACGGCAGGAGCCTGTTTGGCGGCCTGCTCCAGCACCCGGGCATCGCTGCCGGTGAAGCCGAGGCGGCGCAGAGTGGCAAGATCGGGGCGCTCTTGTGGCGCCAGCACCCCTTGGGTCATGCCGAGTTCGCTCAGCGCCTTCATCTTGCGCAGCCCCTGCTTGGCCGCCTCTTTCGGGTTGGAGGCTTCCTGGGCGTTGTTCTGGGAGGCGACGTTGCCGTAGGAGAGACCGGCGTAGTTGTGGGTCGGGCCGACCAGTCCGTCGAAATTGACCTCGAAGTGCTTCATTGAGTACATCCTTTCGATTTTTATGATGGGTAGCGGATTCCTTCCGCGCACAATGCGTCGGGGTGGGGCCATTATAAAGAGATTTTATGTTTTTGTAACAAGCCGGTAACCAGCAGACGTTTTTATGTCGTTTCCGATATAAAAAGAGGGGCCGTATGGCAGAAAAATGAAAAAGCGGTTGCACCCGACGCTGACCCTTCGCATTAATAAATAAAGAAGCAGCGCGGTAGGGGCTGGTCAGGCAAATTGAGTCACAAGATTGCTTTTTCCCGCCAAATCTCTTATACAGCCCCACAAAACCGCACACCAACCCCGTCGGGTGCAATGAGGATAATAGTTACAGCATGGGCAAATCACTGGTCATAGTGGAGTCTCCGGCCAAGGCCAAGACCATCAACAAATATCTGGGCAAGGACTACGTGGTGAAATCCAGCGTGGGTCATGTTCGCGATCTGCCCACCAGCGGCAGCGCCAGCACCGAGCCCAAGAAACCCGTCATTCGCGGCATCAAGTTGAGCGAAACCGAAAAGGCAGCCAAGGAGCGCAAAGCTCTGTTTGCCCGGATGGGGATCAACCCGACCGCGGGCTGGCAGGCCAACTACCAGATTTTGCCCGGCAAGGAGAAGGTGGTCAGCGAGTTGCAGAGTCTGGCCGAGAAGGCTGACACCATCTATCTCGCAACCGACTTGGATAGAGAAGGGGAAGCGATCGCTTGGCACCTGCGCGAGATCATCGGTGGCGACGAGAGCCGCTACAAACGCGTGGTGTTCAACGAGATCACCAAAACCGCCATCAAGGAGGCGTTTGCCCAGCCCTCCGAGCTCAACATTGACCGCGTCAACGCCCAGCAGGCTCGTCGTTTCCTCGACCGCGTCGTAGGCTACATGGTCTCTCCGCTGCTGTGGAAAAAGCTGGCTCGCGGCCTCTCTGCCGGTCGGGTACAGTCCGTCGCGGTGCGTCTGATCGTCGATAAAGAGCGCGAAATCAAGGCGTTCGTGCCGGTCGAGTTCTGGGATCTCAACGCCGACCTGCTGACCACCGAGAAGAGCGAGCTGCGGATGGAGGTGGTCAGCCGCAACGGCGCCGACTTCAAGCCGGTAACCCAGGCCGAGACCTTCGCTGCCGTCGCGGCCCTGGAAGGGGTCGACTACAAGGTCGTTAACCGGGAAGACAAGCCGACCGGCTCCAAGCCGTCCGCGCCCTTCATCACTTCCACCCTGCAGCAGGCGGCCTCTACCCGGCTGAGCTTCGGGGTCAAGAAGACCATGATGATGGCCCAGCGTCTCTATGAAGCGGGTTACATCACCTATATGCGTACCGACTCGACCAACCTCAGCAAAGAGGCGGTCGAGGCGGTGCGGGAATATATCGGCGAGCAGTATGGCGCCGCCTACCTGCCGGCCGAGCCTAACCTCTACGGTGCCAAGGCCAATGCCCAGGAGGCCCACGAGGCGATCCGTCCCTCCAGCGTGCTGGTGACTGCCGAGATGCTGGAAGGGATGGAACCGGATGCCATGCGTCTCTACGACCTTATCTGGCGTCAGTTTGTCGCCTGCCAGATGACCCCGGCTCAGTACGACTCCTCCACCCTGACCGTCAAGGCGGGAGAGTTCGAGCTCAAGGCTCGTGGCCGTACCCTGCGTTTTGCCGGTTGGACCAAGGCGCTGCCGCCGATGGGTCGCAAGGGTGAAGATACCCAGCTACCGGCGGTAACTGTCGGCGAGGTTCTGAAACTGCTCAAGCTGGATCCGCGCCAGCACTTCACCAAGCCGCCCGCACGCTTTACCGAAGCGGCGCTGGTGCGCGAGCTGGAAAAACGCGGCATTGGCCGTCCGTCTACCTACGCCTCCATCATCTCCACCATCGTCGATCGCGGCTATGTGCGGGTCGATAGTCGCCGTTTCTTCGCCGAGAAGATGGGCGAGATCGTCACCGACCGTCTGGTCGAGAACTTCGTCGAGCTGATGAACTACGAGTTCACCGCCAAGATGGAAGACAAGCTCGATGGCATCGCCGAAGGGAGCCTCGAGTGGAAGAAGGTGCTGGATGCCTTCTACGCCGAGTTTACCCATGAGCTGGAGAAAGCGGACAAGGCGCCGGAAGAGGGCGGCATGCGTGCCAACCAGATGGTGCTGACCGATATCGATTGCCCTGATTGCGGTCGCAAGATGGGTATCCGTACCGCCACCACCGGCGTGTTCCTCGGTTGCTCCGGTTATGCCCTGCCGCCGAAAGAGCGCTGCAAGAAGACCATGAACCTGGTCTCTGCCGACGAATTCGTCTCCGCCACCGATGGCGAAGAGGCGGAAACCGAGGCGCTGCGTGCCAAGCACCGCTGTGGCGTGTGCGGCACCGCGATGGATGCCTACATCATCGACGACAGCCGCAAGCTGCACGTCTGTGGTCGCAACCCCGATTGCGATGGCTACGAAATTGAAAAGGGTCAGTTCAAGCTCAAGGGCTACGAAGGGCCGAGCATCGAGTGTGACCGCTGTGGCAGCGAGATGCAGCTCAAGAACGGCCGTTTCGGCAAGTACATGGGCTGTACCAACGAGACTTGCAAGAACACCCGCAAGATCCTGAAAAACGGTGACATCGCGCCGCCGAAAGAGGATCCGGTACCACTGCCCGAGCTCAAGTGCACCCAGTCCGACGCCCACTTTGTGTTGCGTGACGGGGCTGCCGGTCTGTTCCTGGCGGCCAGCAACTTCCCCAAATCCCGCGAGACCCGCGCGCCGTTGGTGGAGGAGCTCAAGCGCTTCAAGGATCGCATCTCGGCCAAGCACAAGTATCTGGCGGGAGCCCCGCTCACCGATCCGGATGGCAACCCGGCCATCGTGCGCTTCAGTCGCAAGACCAAGGAGCAGTACGTGATGACCGAGGTCAACGGCAAGGCGACCGGCTGGACCGCTCACTACGATAACGGCACCTGGCAAGAGAGTTTGCCAAAGGCGAAGAAAGCCTGATGAGAAAGAGGCCCCGACAAGGGGCCTCTTTGCTTGTTGAGCAGCATATACTGAGTACCAGCTGCAAGGAGTGCAGTGTTGTAACAGGGAGGTGGTGATGGAGATACACGAGATCCGGCCGGGCATGAGCTGCATGACCCGTGAAGGGGCGGCCTATGTGCTGGAAGTGGACCGGCAAAGCTTGCTGGTGCTGCTGCAGCGCGAAGATGAAACCATTCCGGTGCAGGTTCGCAGCGACGAGATCCTGGCACCGCTGGAGTAAGCGTCAGGCCAACAATCACCACTGCAGGTGAAGAACAACATCAAAACGGCAGTAAAAACAGCAGCTCGGCCAGGTCGGGCTGCCACTGCCAGTCCCGCATTCTGACTCGCCCGCCAATCACGGCAACCCCCTCCTCCTGCAACAAGCCGACCTGGGTGGCAAATCCCTCTGACCCTTTGGGCAACGAAATGGTGCCTGCAGCGCCCAGCACCCGATGCCATGGCAGCACCTTGTCGGTCTCCCGCAGCACCTTGCCTACCAGCCTTGCCCGCCCGGGCAGACCCGCCAGATCGGCTACCTGACCGTAGCTGGCTACCTTGCCTGCAGGAATCAGCGCGATGATCGCCTCGATTCTGGCCACTTTTTCATGGGAGGGGTGATACATGGAGAGTCTGCTGTTGCCGTTGAGTGGATGGGCCATTGTGGCTTCTTGGCGGGGCCGGGAGCAAGGCGTGGGAGAGGTTGGAACATCTGATATCAGGGGATGGTGGGGCCTGAATGAAAAAAGGCGGCCTGAGGGCCGCCAAAGTAAAGACAACATTACCTCTGTGGCATCCGGTAGCGCACCTGCAGTTGGTCGAGGATCTGCAGCTGGCCGGGCAGCCGGGCGGCGAAGTGCTCCCACCCCTTGCGGGCAGGAGCGCTCCAGGCCACCTCGGCCGTGGCCAGCATGCGCGGGAACAACATGTAGTCGAGACGATCGCGCGAGGTGATCAATTCTGACCACAAGGGGCTCAGCACCCCGAGGATGTTATCGCTGGCATGGAAATCGGCTGGGGCAGGGTCGCACGAGTAGATCTGCTCCAGATTGAGGGTTCCCGCCCAG
>NZ_CAWNWX010000123.1:0-22446 GCF_963878195.1 Aeromonas sp. HMWF016 | reverse complement strand
AGGCCGGGTTCGTGAATATCGGCGCTCCAGGCGAGATCCAGATAGAGGAACTGGGCGGGCGCCATCACCACCGGATAACCGGCCGCGGCAGCGTCCAGCCCCGCCTGAAAGCTGGTCCAGGCGCAGATAGCCGCTTTGCGGCTCACCTTGTCGCCATGCAGGATCTCCTCCCAGCCGATCATCTGTTTGCCTCTGGTGGCCAGATAGCGCTGGCAGTGGCGCAGCAGATGGCCCTGCAGTTCGCGGCAGTCGGCGTATCCCTGCTCAATCATCAGCTGCTGGCAGGCGGGGCTATCGGTCCAGACACCGCTCGGGACTTCATCTCCCCCCATATGGATCTGGGGGCCGGGGAAGAGATCGCATACCTCGTCCAGCACTGCTTCCAGAAAACGGTAGGTGCCGGGGAGGGCGGGGTTGAGAACATTGTCGTCAAAGTGCTGCACCGAGCGGTAGCGGGAGCGATCAGCCTCCTCCACCAGCAGTTCCGGCAGCGCCTTGATGGCGGCGTGGCAGTGACCCGGAATGTCAATTTCGGGGATGATGGTAATGCCAAGCCCTTCGGCATAGGCCACCAGCTCGCGCACCTCGCTCTGGGTGTAGTAGCCACCGTAGGGGTTGGGGCCGCCGCTCAGCTGCGGATCTATGGCCAGATCATGGCCGCGCCAGGCACCCAAGGTGGTGAGCTCGGGGAAGGCGTTGATCTCGAGGCGCCACCCCTCGTCATCGGTCAGATGCCAGTGGAAGCGGTTGAACTTGTAGAGGCTCATCAGCTTGAGCAGCCGCTTGATGGTCGCCGTGCTGTGAAAGTGGCGAGCGCAGTCGAGGAAAATGGCGCGAAAGCCAAAGCGGGGAGTGTCCTCCAGCGTCAGACAGGGGAGGCTCTCCCCGTGCTGCAGATACCACTGGGCTAGCGTGACCAGAGCGTGACGCCAGCCACTCTCGCCCGCAGCGGCGATCACTATCTCCTCTTCGGTGATGGTGAGCCGGTAAGCTTCGGGGGCCAGAGCTGTCTCAACCAGTCTGATCTCTGCGTCATGATCCTGCTCCAGTGCCAGCGATGTGAGCTCGTTGAAATGGCCAAGCAAGCCGCTGATATCGCGGACGGCGCTCACATGGGCCCGCTCTGCGAGGCGAAAATATCCCTCCTGCAGCACCAGATGAGCTGGCTGCGGCACTATGCCGGGCAGCGGTTCGATGTCCGGCAGGTCTGGTTTGCGGGCGGGGGGGGTCTCCAGCCCCAGCTCCTCTGCGGCCAGGGTCACCGGCAGCAGCTGGGGGCCAGTGGTGGCTTCGGGCAGGCTCAGGAAGAAGCCCTGCGGCATGTCGGAGAGCTTCTTGATGGGGGTCTGGCGGCAGCAAAACTGGATCTCGTTGCTGCCAGCCTGCGGTATCAGCACCTTGTAGCTGCCGCTCTGGCGCTCAAGCTCGCCTCCTTGCAGCGATTCCGGGTCGATATGGCGTGCCAGACAGAAGTGCAGCTTCCACGCCTCCGCCGGCAGATTGAACAGGGTGAAGGCAAACCAGACATCCTCGCCGTCACGTCGGGTGACCCGGGAGTGGATCAGGGGTGTAGACATGGATAATCCTCTGATTGGGCAAACAGGATGGCTCCATCGAGCGCATCGCTTCTGGGGGCCACAAGGTTCAGCTCGCCAAGGCGTGGAGCCAGGCGGGTGCCGATACCGCCCAGCAGGGCGATCTCGGCGGCACCCAGCGACTTCATTCCCTCCAGCAGGGTGGTGAGCTGGGCGCAGGTCTCATCCAGCAGCTGGTTGGCGAGCTCGTCGCCATCGCTGGCCGCATCGAACACCCAGGGGGCGAAGCGGCCGTAGTCGGCGGGAATGGCGCGAGCAGCCCAGCGCACTACTTCGGCCTGATCTCGTTTGAAGTGGTCGAGCAAACGAATGGCCAGCGTGCTGGGGGGCAGGATGCCATCGTGGCAGAGCAGGGATTGCTGGATGGCGCGTAATCCCAGCCAGGCGCCGCTGCCGAGATCCGAAATCGGGAAGCCCCGCCCGGAGCAGGTGCGGATCTGGTGATTCTGATAAACCAGCCCGACCGAACCGGTGCCGGCGATCAGGATGGCTCCCTCCCGGCCACCAAAGGCGCCGAGGCAGGCACCAAAAGCATCGGAGGTGAGCTTGACGCTGGCAAAGGGGAAGGGCATCTCGAGCAGGGCGTGATAGCAGTCGGCCAGCTCGGCGGAGGCGAGCGCCAGCCCGACCCCCATCTGTTGCTCGCACTCGATGTCGAGTCCGGCAGTAAGGCGGGCGCTGGCGATGGCCGCCAGCACATTGGCGTGAGCGTGGGGAATGCCCAGTTCCAGATTGGATCCGGCAGCGCGCCCTTCGCCGAGCAGCTTGCCGGCCCGATCCCGAATGCGGGCGCGGGTGTGGGTGCCACCGCCATCGACCCCGACCCAGTACTCAATCATGGTGACCTCCCTGATCATTTCGATCTCTCAGGGCGTTTTGCCAGCTGATGGCCAGGGCAAACCAGGCGGCGTGGGGGATCCACTGCTCGCCCCAGCGCCAGTTCTGATCCAGTCGCTTTTTGTACTCCTGCGGGATAAAAACCACCTCATTCTCGTCATCAAACCCTGAGGTGATACCGTTGCAGATGCCCCCCTGCGCATTGGGGTAACCGGCGGTATAGGCGGGGTTGTTGATGCCGTGGCCCGCCAGCATGCAGGCGTTGAAGGGGTTTTGCCCCAAGATCCAGTCGAGCTGGTGCTGACCGAAAGTGCGCAGCAACCTGCTCTGTAGGAGCAGTTGCGCTGCTGCGGCAAATGCCATGGCGGCCAGCGAGGCCAGCCGGGCGTTCTCCCCCTGCCACCAGTAACCGGACTCGTTGTGGTGGGGCATAAAGAAGCTGACGCGTGGCGCTTCATCCACCCCTTTCACATATTGGCGGGCGAGGGAGAAGGGGTTGCCCGCCCGGGCGCACAGCGCCAGCTCGGCGGCCAGTGCCTGCTCCACCACGGTTTGTACCCGGGCCTTGTATTCCTGATCCGGCTCTACACCTAAATATTCCAGCAGCGCCAGCACCGGCAGACCCGCCTCGGCGGCGTGGTAGTAGGGGCGCGAGCCATCTTCATTGGCTGACCAGTAGTGACCCAGCTCCGGATGGGGGCGCTGACGGGCGCAGAGCTTGCTGGCGCGGACTCTCGCCTCGGCCAGCCACTCGGAGCCGAAGGTGCGGGTCAGCTCCACTGCCGCCAGCAGGGCGCAGTAGTCGTCGATGATGTTTTCGACCCCGTCGTCCAGATAGGCGAGGTTGTGCTCGCACAGGTGCTGGTAGCCGCGTTTGGCAGCCTCGGCGTAGCGGCTGGCATCGAAGTCGCCGCTGACGCTCTCGCGGGCGGCGCGGGCCAGCGCGGCGATGGCCATGCCACCCCCTTGGCGAAAACCCGCCTGCCAGTTGGCGGATTTGATCCCCTGCTGGGTAGCGTAGGCGCACAGCTCGCGCTGGGCGGGATCCTTGCTCCATTTGTCGAACAGGGTCATGTAGAAGAAGCCCGACTCATCCTGCATCCGGCAGAGAAAATCGGCGCCGTGCAGCGCTTCGTCATTGAGCCGCTTGCAGAGGTTCACCCCGTCGATATCGCGGCGTGGCGCCAGCAGTTCCCGGCACTTGAGCAGGGCCCATACCACCATGGGGGTCTGCTGGGGATTGAGGTAGTTGGCGTAGGAGAGGTGGCTCAGGTATTTGCTCATGTCGCCGCTGGCATCGAACCAGCCGCCGTGCACATCTTTGTGCTGGTCGGTGCCAAACAGGCGGGCGTTGCGGTCGGCCCGATCGAAGGTGCCGCTGGCGCGCTGCCCCTTGAAGTAGTGAATGACGTCGGAGAGGCAGCGGCTGGCCAACAGATCCTGGCCGATGGCAAAACGGGTCGAGCGGACAATGCCGTGGGCAGTGATCGCCTCCAGCCGATAGTGGCCGGGCTCCTTGAAGGCGGAGAAGTCGGCGCGCCAGTAAGCTCGGCCCTGCCAGCCGGGGACGCTGCCAGCCGCTTGCAGCGGGGTTTCAAACAGGGTCTGGCCATCATCGAGGCGTTGCAGCCTGACGTAGCCGCCGAGATCAGGGGCGGGGGAGGCTTGCAGCAGGGCGACCTTGTGCCCGTCGCACTCGTAGCCCACCTGATTGATCAAGAGTTCCATCAAGGTATTACTCCTGTGGTTCACCGCCGGGCGGTGAGGCACATCACGGGGCTATGGCCGCCCCGTATCGAGGCATGGCCGGACTGTGTTGTCCGGCCGGTATTGGGTTCACCTTCACTCGTAGAGGTAGCAGCGCACGAAGTGGTTGTCGGCAAGCCTGGTGATGGCAGGCAGACTCTCCTTGCAGCGGGGCATCGCTTGATTGCAGCGCCCGGCAAACGGGCAACCGCAGGACTCCGGTGTCCAGAGCGGGATCTCCCCCTTACGGCCACCCTCCAGCTCGGCGTGGATGCTCTTCTCCGGGTCGGGCACAGCCGAGATGAGCAGCTGGGTGTAGGGGTGCTGCGGATGGTGCAGGATCTCGTCCACCTCGCCCCACTCCACCATGTGCCCCACGTACATCACCGCCAGATCTTCCGCCACGTAGCGGGCGGTGGCGATGTCGTGGGTGATGTAGAGCATGGAGACACCCAGCTCATCCTTCATCTGCTCCATCAGGTTGAGGATGCCGATGCGAATGGAGACGTCGAGCATGGAGGTGGGCTCGTCCGCCAGTACCACTTCCGCCTCCACTGCCAGATTGCGGGCGATGTTGACCCGCTGGCGCTGGCCGCCGGAGAGCTGGTGCGGATACTTGGCCGCCGTTGCCTTGGCGGGGGTCAGGCCGACCTTCTCCAGCAGGGCGTAGACCATGTCGGGCAGATCTTTCTTGTCGATCACCTTGCTGTGCAGCAGCAGGGGGCGGGCGATGTGGTGATAGATGGTATGGGTCGGGTTGAGCGAACCGAACGGATCTTGCCACACCATCTGCACGCTCTGGCGATAGTCCAGCAGGGCGGTGCCCTTGTTGAACTCCTCCAGATCGTGGCCGCGATAGAGGATGCGCCCGGCACTGAGCTTGTACATCTTGGCGATGATCTTGGCGATGGTGCTCTTGCCGGAGCCCGACTCCCCGACCACCGCCAGGGCGCGGCCCCGGTGCAGGTTGAAGGTGATGTCAGAGAGTGCCCGCATCTTGCCACTCTTGATGGCATTGGAGTTGATGGGGAAGTCCTTGTAGAGGTGCTGGACTTCGATGATGGGTGCATCGGTTTTGGCGATTTGCATGACAGACATCCTTAACAGCCAGCGGCCTTGTCCAGATAGATCACGGAATCTTGTTGCAGTCCCTGCTCCTCATAGAGGTGGCAGGCGGTCTGTTGCCCGGGGCGGATCTCGGCCAATTTGGTGTACTCCTGACGGCAGCGATCGTGCACCTTGCCGCAGCGGGCCTGAAAGCGGCAGCCGACCGGCACCTCCAGCAGGTTGAGCGGGGTGCCCGGGATCCCCTCCAGCACCTTCTTCGGTCCGTGCAGGGGCGGGAAGGAGTTGCCGAGCCCTCTGGTATAGGGGTGTAGCGGTGCGGTCAGGATCGCCTTGGAGGGGGCGACCTCCACCAGTTCACCGGCATACATGATGCCGATGCGATCGCAGAACTCCACCATCAGGGAGAGGTCGTGGGTGATGAACAGAATGGAGAAGTTGAACTTCTCTTTCAGGGCATAGACCTTCTGCAGGATCTCCCGCTGTACCACCACATCGAGCGCCGTGGTTGGCTCATCCATGATGAGCAGCTCAGGGTTCAGCGCCATGGCGATGGCAATCACCAGCCGCTGACGCATGCCGCCGGAGAACTGGTGCGGGTAATCCTTGAGCCGGCTCGGGTGGATATCGACGATAGTGAGCAGCTCCTGAGCGCGCTTGATCGCCTCGTAACGGGTCATGCCGGGGTTGTGGGCCAGCAGCACGTCGCAGAACTGCTCCTCCATCCGCAACACAGGGTTCAGGGCGTTCATGGCGGACTGGAACACCACCGACACCTGTTGCCAGCGGTAGGAGCGCAGTCGCTCGTCGTTGTAATGGAGGATGTTCTCCCCCTTGAACAGGATCTCGCCACCGCTGATGTAGGCGGGCGGCTTGTGCAGCCGAGCCACCGAGAAGGCGACGGTGGATTTGCCGCAGCCCGACTCACCGGCGAGACCGAAGATCTCGCCCTGTCTGATATCGAAGCTCACCGAGTTGACGGCGCGCACGTCGCCATTTTCGGTGATGTAGTCGACGCAAAGATTGCGTACTGACAGCAGGGGATGCTTGTTCATGCTGTCTTCTCCTGTGCTGCAGAGAGCGGTGTTGCGGCCGGTGTGGCAAGTTTCTTCCAGCGGTTGAGCCCTTTGTGGGAACGCAGCTGCGGGTTGGCAATCTCGTCGATGGCGAAGTTGAGCAGGGCCAGGCCAGCGCCCAGAGTGGCGATGGCGAAGCAGGGAGCCAGGATCTCCCACCAGGCGCCGACCAGAATGGCGCTGGAGGTCTGGGCGTTGTAGAGCATGATGCCCCAGCTCACCACGGTCGGGTCGCCAAGGCCGAGGAACTCCAGGGTCGCTTCGGTGACGATGGCGTAGATGATGGAGCCGATAAAGCTCACCCCGATGATGGAGATGAGGTTGGGCAGGATCTCCACCAGAATGATGCGCCAGGCCGGCTCACCCAGCACCTCGGCGGCGATGACGAACTCTTTTTCGCGCAGCGCCAGGGTTTGGGCACGGATGACCCGCGCGCCATAGGCCCACGAGGTCAACCCTATTATCACCGCAATGACTGCAGGTGACGCCTCCCCGATAAAGCTCGCCAGCACCAGTAGCAAGGGGAGGTTGGGGATCACCAGCACCACGTTCATCAGGAAGGTGAGGCACTCATCAATCAGCCCGCCGAAATAGCCAGCGGTGATGCCGATGGCGACGGCCAGGGTGCAGACCAGCAGACCGGCACTGAAGCCCACCAGCAGTGAGATACGGGCACCGTTGGTGAACTGGGCCCAGATGTCGTGGCCCATGCGGGTGGTGCCCATTACAAACTCGACGCTGGGCGGTTGGTGCGGGCGGGCAACCCGTTTGGTCGGCTCGTTGCTGGCCAGCAGGGGAGCAAACAGCGCCATCAGTACGAAGGCAACCACGATGACGAGGCCGCAGGCAGCCTTCTTGTTGCCCAGCAGGATCTTGAGAATGGTCGGCATACGCATCTTATTTGCCTCCTGAACGCAGACGGGGATCCAGGAAGACGTAGAGCACGTCGGCCAGGAAGTTGAAGCTGAGCATGGTGATGGTCATGATGAGCAGCTGCCCCTGAATGAGCGGGTAGTCGCGGGCCAGAATGCCCTGATAGAGGGTCAGGCCCAGGCCGGGATAGTTGAAGATAACCTCGGTGATGAGAGATCCACCGATAACGAAACCGAGCGCCATGGAGAGGGCGGTGACGCTGGGCAGAATGGCGTTGCGGGCGCCGTAGTTGAAGATCACCCGGTTGCTGGAGAGCCCCTTGGCCTTGGCCATGGTGATGTAATCCTCGCCCAGCAGGTTGATCATGTTGTTGCGCATGGTGATGAGAAAGCCGCCCACTTGCACCATGGCCAGAGTGCCGACCGGCATGATGGCGTGGGTCAGGATGCTCTTGATGTGCTCCCAGCCCCAGTCTGGCGTGATCTCCGGGCTATAGGCGTAGCCAATCGGCAGCCATTCAAGACTCACCCCGAACAGGAACAGGGCGAGCAGGGAGACCACTACCGGCGGAATGGCCTGCATCACCAGCGTGAGCGGGGAGAGGATGCTGTCCATCCGGCCGCCACGATACCAGGCAGCGAAGATGCCGACGATGGAGCCGACGGAGAAACTCAGAATGGTGGAGGTGCCCACCAGAAACAGGGTCCAGCCGATGGCACGGCCCAGCACGTCGGAGACCTGCTGCGGGTAGAAGCGCACCGAGGTGCCGAGATCCCAGGTGAAGACACTCTTCACATAGGTGAGAAATTGGGTGCCGATGGGGCCGTCAACAAAACCGAAGGTGGCTTTGAGCGCTTCCAGGGCGGCGGGTTCCATCATGGCGCCAGCACGGGCAAACATAACAGATACGGGGTCGCCAGGCATGGCACGAGGTAACAGGAAGTTGATGGTGGCGGCTACCAGAAAGGCAACCAGGTAGAAGGAAAAGCGTCTCAGTATGAATCCCATGATGGTACCTTTTACTGCAAGCCTGCCCCGCGTCGGGTATAGCTACCCCAACCCCGGCAGAACCGGGCAAGAAGGGGATTAACGGGGAAGATGGCCCCCCGCAGGGGGCCGGGATTGTTTAGCTGTTTGGCTTGAGGGACAACACGTGCAGCAGGCGCTCAGGGGTGTCCGGGTGGAGCTGAGGTTTGGCTACCGGGTTATCAGCACTGAACCAGCCGTTGAAGCGCTTGGTGCTGTACTCATACCAGGTCGGGTTGTTGAAGACCGGAATGATGGTCTGGTTGGCACCGACACGATCCTGGATGGCGAACATGATCTCCTTCTGCTTGGCCGCATCGGCGGTCTGGGTGAAGTCATCGATCAGCTTGTCGAGCTCGGGATCCTTGTAGCGGGGCGCGGCGAAGCGGTTGCCACGGTCACCCATGTTGCGTGAGTGGAACGCGGTCTCGAAGTACTTGTGCGGGTTGGCACCGGCAAAGTAGCCCTGCAGCGCCACATCAAAGTCGCCAGTGATCAGGTTCTCAGTCCAGACGGTTGCTTCCGGGGTGGCGGTCTTGGCGTTCAGGCCCAGTGCCTGCAGCCCTTCTACACCAATCTGTACAGTGTTGACCCAGTCGGTCCAGCCGTTCGGCACCAGTACCTTGAACTCGATCTTTTTGCAGCTCGGGGTGTCGAGGAACTTGTCGCCGTCACAGTCCTTGTAGCCGGCCTGTTTCAGCAGGGCTTTGGCGCCTTCCAGATCGTACTTGTTGAACTTGCCGTACTTCTTGTCCACATCCGGGTTGTTCCAGGAGGCGAACGCCTTGCCAAGCCCCGACGGGTATTCGTTGACAGTCGGGTAGCCATAGCCCGCGATGTCCACCATGGACTGGCGGTCCATCGCCATGGAGAAGGCGCGGCGGAAGTTGACGTCGTTGAAGGCTTCGTGGTTGCCCGGGTTCTTGGTCTGGAAGTTGACGTTGAACGCCACGGTACCGGAGGCCGGGAACCAGTACTTGTTGTTCTTCGGATCGTTGCCGACGTAGAGGCGCTCGATATCCGGTACGAAGGAGCCGAACCAGTCGATGTCGCCCTTCATCACAGCAGCCAGCACCTGATCGTTGGTGGCCATCTGCGGCATGCGGATACAGTCGATGGCGAGGTTGGCGTTATCCCAGTAGTGCGGGTTGCGGCACTGGGTGTAGAGCTGGGCGGAGAAGTTCTCCACTTCGGTGAAGGGGCCGGTACCGACCGGTTTGTCGTTGGTAAAGGCAACCGGGTCTTTTACCGACTTCCACTGATGCTCCGGCACGATGGGCACCAGTACCAGATCGTTCACCACGTTGGTGTTGACCTCGGTCAGATCAAACTTGACCTTGTTCGGGGCCAGCTTCTCGACGCTCTTGATCTGGGTCCAGATCGAGCGCTCATCCAGCGCCTTGTTGGCTTTGACCAGATTGAAGGAGAACAGGATGTCATCAGCGGTAAAGGGCTGACCATCTGACCACTTCACGCCGTCACGCAGATCGAAGGTAACGGATTTCAGGTCTTTGCTGAACTCGTAGTTGGTGGCCAGACGATAGACGGGTTTGCCACCCTGCATATCGTTGAAGATCACCAGCGGTTCATAGATGAAGTGACGGGTAGTGTGCAGTAGGCCTGCTTGCAGGAAGGGGTTGAAGTTCTTGACCCAGGCGGTTTCCTGCTGTGCAACCATGGTCAGCACAGTCTTGTTTTCGGCAGCCATGGCATTGCCGGCAGCACCGGCAAGCATCATGGTTCCCAGCATTACAGCGGTAGAGATTTTGGATACTTTGGCAAGCATATGTTTTCCTTTCTTATTTTTTTGGCATTCCCGAGGGTTCGCCTTGTTTGTGTGAGCACCGGTTTCGCATGCTGATGAGACCGGCCCTCGTTGTTGGTTGGGTGTCTGCACCCTTGTCGTTTTGTTTTCCAACGCCCTTAGCAAAACAGAGTTAACAGGAAAACAACAACTGTTGATTTCGTTGTTTTCGTAAAAATCCAAGACCTTACGTCAATTTCGTCAAAATGGATTTTTATCTGTTGTAAATCATATCGTTAAGTTAGTTCTCTCTGCGCTAAAAGTCGCCTTGAAAACAACGTTCATGACAAATATGTGACGTGGATCGGCTCGTATTTCAGGGTGGATATCGGGCTTTGTTTTGCTGGAAAAAGAAACCGGTTTGCCAAGTGTGAGCCAGCGCGCATCCTGCGCCGACTCACACCTTGCGGTTGGCAAGCTGACGCAGGGTCTGGGCACTCTGTTGCAACTGCTGGCGCTGTTGCTCGTTGAGCGGGCAGTGGCCCAACACATACTCGGTGGTGGCAACGACAGTCTTCCAGCGCGGCGATTTGGGCAGGGTGTCCAGATTGAGGTACTTGTCGAGGGTGCGGGTCTGCGGGCTGGATCTGTCCATGTAGACGCGCCACAGCTTGCTCTTCTCCGCCAGCACGATTTTGCCCTTGCCGGTACCTTGCTGCCAGGCATCCAGGGTGAGCTGCATGGTCTCCACCAATGCGCGACGCAGGGGCTCGTCATCCTGCTGGCGAATGAGGTTGTCGGCCAGCGAGCGGAACTCGCCGCCAAGGCGGCTCAACTCGCCCAGCAGCTGCTCATCTTCGATGATGGCCTGCCGGGAGAGGTTTTTGAGGGCGTTCTCTAGTGCCACGATGCGGCTCTCATCCTGGCGCTGTTCAGTGGTAAAGGTAAGGGCAAAGGCCGCTTGTCCCCCGAGGGTGATGGGCAGGGCGCGGGCGTTGAGTTCATCTTTCTGGCCTGCCACCAAAAATTCCACAATATGCTCCCGCTGGCCAGCCAGATCGGGCCACAGCTCTTTCAGCGGCTCGGCCAGCCACTCGTCGATAGCTTGTCCCTCCATGGTTTCCGGCTCCTGACCCAGCAAGCGAGCCAGTACCCGGGAGGCGAACAGCACTGTGCCCTGCTCGTCGATAAAGAGCATGGGGTCGGCCCCTTCGCCGAGCAGGGCCAGCAGGCGCATCTGATCCTGATGGAGTCGCTCCTGCAGGGTGAGACGGTGCTCTATCTCCTGTTTGAGCAGCCGGTTTTCTACCAGAGAGGCGCGTCCCGCCTTGGCCTCCAGCAAGGCCTTGACCCGGGCGAACAGCTCCTCTTTGCAGAAGGGTTTGACCAGATAGTCGTTGGCGCCGGCGTTGAATCCCTCTTCGATATCCTTGGGCTGGTTGAGGGCGGTGAGCAGCAGTACCGGCAGCTTCTCTTTGGGATGATGCTCCCGGAGCCGGCGGCAGACATCGAAGCCGGAGAGGGTCGGCATCATCACATCGAGCAGGATGAGATCCACCGGCTCCTGGGTAAGCTTGGCCAACGCATCGTGGCCATCGCTGCTGGGCAGAATGCGATAGCCGCAGGGCTGCAAGAGGTGACGCAGGATGTGCAGATTGATGGGTTCGTCATCCACCACCAGGATGAGAGGGGCTCCTTCGGGCGGGGGAGGCAGATCCTCGCTCTCCCAGTCGGGCAGGATGAGCGGCTGCTGGCGCACCAGTTGCAGCTCTATCTGACGGCTGCCCTGAGTCAGCGGAGCACTCTTGCCGGTCGCGAGCGGCAGGGTGAAGGCAAAGGTGGAGCCGACGCTCGGCTCGCTCTGCACGCTCAGTTCACCACCCATCAAATGCACCAGCTGGCGAGTGATGGAGAGGCCAAGACCGGCACCCTGCTTGCTCACCTCCGGGCTCATCTGCACCAGCGGCTCGAAGATATGCTCCAGATGGTCGGGGGCGATGCCGATGCCGGTATCGGTCACCTTGATGCGCAGGAAGTTGCCCTCCACCATGGCGCTCAGCACCACCTTGCCCTGCGGTGTGTACTTGATGGCGTTGCCGACCAGGTTGTAGAGCACCTGTTCGAGGCGCTGTTCGTCGGCCAGCACGGGGGGCAGTTCGGCTGGGCTGATATCCACCAGAGTGAGCGGTTTGGCCTGTACCAGATGCTGGCAGAGATCGAGCACCAGCCGAATGACCCCCTTCGAAGAGACAGGCTGGGGGTGGATCTCCAGCTGGCCATAGCGCATCTGGTGGTAGTCGAGCAGATCGTCCACCAGACGGGCCAAACCGTCGGCGCTTTTGATGATGAGGCCAAGCTGTTTCTGCTGCCCCTCGGTCAAATCCTGTTGGCTGGCGAGCATCGACTCGGCCATCCCCTTGATGCCGTGGATAGGTGTGCGCAGCTCGTGGGAGGTATTGGCCAGCAGTTCATCCTTGAGCTTGTCCGCCTGCTGCAGGCTGAGGTTCTGCTTGTGGGTCAGTTTGACCTGCTGCTGCAGCTCTATGGTCTGCTGTTCGATGAGCTCGATCTTCTCCTTCACCGAGCGCTGCATATGGCGAAACGCCTGCGCCAGCCGGTCGATGTCATCGCCGGTGCGCTCGATGGCGATGGGGTGATCCAGGGCGCCATCAGCTACCTGCTCGGCCGCCTCGGTCAGGGAGCGCAGCGGCGCCGTGATGGAGTGGGAGAGCCAGCGGGAGAAGAGGATCAGCAGCAGCAGGGAGCCAGCCCCCAGCACGATAACCAGCGTCTCCAGCTGGCGGATGGGGGCATAGGCCTCGCGGGTGGAGATCTCGGCGATAAAGGCCCACTCGGTATCGAATACCTTCACCTGGGTGTAGGCGGCGAGTACATCGTCATCCTGATAGGAGCGAAACAGCCCGACCCCTTGCTCGCCAGAGAGGGTCTTGGTGACGAGAGGTGTCTGCAGCAGGCGGAAATTCTGGCTGAAACTGTTCTCGACGCTGTACTCCGGCGCCAGCCAGGCATCGGCCCGCATCCGTTTGTCGGGGCCGATGAGAATGGTCTCGCCGGTTTTTCCGAGCCCCTCCCGCTCCGCCATGATCTGGTTGAGCTTGTCTGGCAGCAGCTCGAAGATGACCACCCCGCGCACATAGTCGTACTGCATCACGGGGGCGGCCATGTAGGCGACTACCTGACCGGTCAGCTCGTTGCGGCCAAAGTCGGTGAATTCGAAAATCTGTTGCGGCTTCTGGCCGCCATCGAGGCGCCGCTTGATCTTGGCGAAGGTCTGACCCAGGCCACTGCCCTGATAGGGGCCGGAGAGCAGGTTGGTGGCAAAGTTGGCGTGTTTGGTGACCGAATAGACGACGTCGCCGTTGAGGTCGACCAGAAAGATGTCGCTGTAGTTGGATTTGCGCACCATGTCGGCGTAGCCGCGATGAAAGCGCTGATGCACCCGGCCATACATCTCGTCAGCCAGAATGAGGGCACTGATGGACGGTTCGATTTCGACTTCGGGATCCGGCTTTTGCAGCTGATCCCAAGAGCCCGGCACATAGCGGGCCTGCGCCCGGGCACGGGCCTCCTGCGGCGTGGTGCCAAGCTTTTCAAAGGCACCGGCAAAACCGTAGAAGCGACCGATACTGTTGCCGGCAAAGTCCTGCTGGGAGAAGTTGGTGATCTGCTCCTTGAGGTTGTTGAAGTAATCCTCAAGCTGGCTCTTTTTGATGTTGCGAACGGAGACCAGATGGTTGGATGTCTGGGTGGTGAGGTCTTTGCCGTGGCTGTAGAGGAAAAAGAGGGTGACGACCAGGAATGGCACCATTCCCAACATGAAAAAAGCCAGCATTAGTTGCGGCCTGAGTCCACGAAGCCTGAAGATCCATTTCATCTTGTGAATTTCAATTGAGAATCCGGTTATTAAGCGGCTCAAGTCTCGAACTAAAGCGTAATCATTTCAACGACTTTATCCCAAATTCGCTTGGTTGGTCACAGCTGAAAGGCTGATTTTGCAGCAACCCGTCTAAAGGGTGAGCAAACGATCTGGTTGCGGCGCTTAAATGCGAAAAAAGGGTTGTGCTGTCGCTCGGGGTACGTATAATGCGCCTCGTTGTCAGGCAACTGGCACGAAAGCAGTAATGCGGGAATAGCTCAGTTGGTAGAGCACGACCTTGCCAAGGTCGGGGTCGCGAGTTCGAGTCTCGTTTCCCGCTCCAATTTTCCATCGCACCAACGATGGATATCACTTTCAAGACAATCAGTCTTGTCAGCATGGCGCGTTAGCAAAGCGGTTATGCAGCGGATTGCAAATCCGTTTAGTCCGGTTCGACTCCGGAACGTGCCTCCATCTCTCTTCTTTCTTTTCAAAAAATTATCTCAAACCGATTTTATCAGTAGCTCTGTTGCGGCATCAGCCGTTCGCAGCCTGCTTCTCGCCACTGCCGTTCAAGATAGTGATTCACTTCGTCCACGTTTTGGCCCCGATTCTGAAACTGGCTTTCTGCACTGTATTGGGTGAGATCCGCCATCTGTTGTTTCAGTGTGCCGCACTGCCACAGACTCACGGTGGTTGGCCCTTGTCGGGCAAGCACGATGGCATCCCCCTGATTGAGCTGCCACTCATCGATTTGCGCCTTGGTCAAGGCGAGCATCAGCACCAGCAGAGCAACTTCTGAAAGCTTCATACGCATCTCCATACGGCACGTTTCCGCACTCATAACTGTGGCAGAGCGCACGATTTTCGCAAATGTGTTAACTGTTGGTTAATCACGTTGCTCAATTTCATTTATCCCGCTAATTTGCCGTTTTTATGAAAAAATATGGCTGAGGATGTAGTAATCCTACAGATAGTGGAGTAATCTTTGCTCAGTGGTCGTACCAGTAAGGAGTTGCATCATGTTTCATCCCTTTTCTCTGACTCAGATTATTCTTCGTCGCATTTATGTATTGCTGGTGGGCATTCTGGCGTTTCCAGTGATGCTGTTTCGTAGTGATCGCGCCCGCTTTTACAGCTATCTGCACCGCATCTGGAACAAAACCAGTACCAAGCCGGTCTGGCTCAAGATGAGCGAACGTGGCGAGCGGATCTTCTACTAAGACCCTCTTCGATAAAAAAGACAGCTTCGGCTGTCTTTTTTTATGCTTTTAAAAACAGATGGTTAATGCTCGACTCTGTTACTATCGCTGGTGCAAAAAGGGGGATGTCACAATGTGGCAGCAGCTGCACTTTTCCCCCTGTTGGTTGCTCATTTTATGGATCCCGATGACGCAAGGAGCTGCGATGCTGATCCGTCAGGCCACCGAGGCCGATATTCCGATGCTGGTTGCCATGCGAATGGCGCTCTTCTGTGAAGTGGGGGAGTTACCGCACCCCGCAGCCGATCCCGCCCTGATACAGGCAACCGAACGTTATTTTACCAACGCATTTTTGAGCGGATCCGCTTTATCCTGGCTGGCCGAGGTCGATAAACAGGTTGTCGCGGCAGGTACTCTGGCGATGTTCGTGCGCCCACCCTATCCCGGCAATCTGGCGGGAAGAGAGGCCTATCTGCTCAACATGTATACCTTGCCCGATTATCGCAAGCAGGGTACAGCCAGTGCACTGCTCGATGCCATGGCGGCAGAGGCCATAGCCCGCGGGTTTGGCAAGGTATGGCTCCATGCCAGCGAGGCTGGCCGGCCTCTCTATGAGCGGATCGGTTTTGTCGCCAATCCGGCTTATATGGAGTGGCAACCACCTGCCCGGTGAGCCGTGACATGTCAGCCATCAGCCCGTCGTGTGATGGGTGACAATAAATAGCTTGCCAAAAGGGAGTCTGATGGCTCAGCCAGCTATGCTGAGGGTACACGCCGTCATTATCTTGTTGATCCACCATGTAGTTTGGCCATGGCGGGTGCCTGTCTGGAGGATATGTTTCGATGTTCAATAACAAATTGAAAGCCGAGTTGCAGCAGTGTCAGGAGCAGCTTCTGGAGCAACAGGGATTTTACGATGCAGTGCATGGCAGCGTCGCGACCATCACTTTCAGCCCTGATGGCACCGTGCTGGCCGCCAACGATCTCTTTCTCAACGTGGTGGGATTCAGCGCATCCGAGGTTGTGGGCCAGCATCACAGGATCTTTTGCGACAAGCAGTATGCCCAGAGCAGCGCCTATCAACAGTTTTGGGCCGACCTGAAACAGGGGCGTTCCCGTACCGGGGTCTTTCAGCGCTTTAATCGCCGCGGCGAGCCAATCTGGCTGGAAGCCACCTACTTCCCCGTCAAATTGCGCGGCGTAGTGACCAAGGTGATCAAGATTGCCGCCGACATCACCGAGCATCATCTGCAGCTGCTGAGCCAGCAGGCGGTGGTAAAGGCCCTTGATCGTTCTCTGGCCGTCATCGAATTCACGCCGACCGGTGAAGTGCTCACTGCCAACGCCAACTTCCTCCACACCATGGGCTACACCCTGGCTCAGGTGCAGGGCAAGCACCACCGCATCTTCTGTGATGACCACTTCTATCAGGAGAATCCCCACTTCTGGGAAGAGCTTGGGCGCGGCCAGTTCAAATCCGGCCTCTTCTGCCGCCAGAACAGCCACGGCAGCAAGGTGTGGCTGGAGGCGACCTACAACCCGATCCTTGACGAGAACCGCAAGGTGGTGAAGGTGATCAAGTTCGCCAGCGACATCACGGAGCGGATAAACAAGAGCGATGCGGTGCGTGAGGCGGCCATGCTGGCTCACGATGCGGCGCGGGAGACCCTGAGCTGCGCTGAGCGCGGGGCGGGTCTGCTCTCCTCGGTGGTCGACACCTCCAGCCTGATTGCCAGCCAGCTGACCCACAGCATTGGCCTTATCAATCAGCTGAACGAGCAGTCTCGCAGCATAGAGGCGATTGTCTCCACCATCAGCAGCATTGCCGATCAGACCAACCTGCTCGCCCTCAACGCCGCTATCGAGGCGGCCCGGGCCGGGGATCAGGGGCGTGGCTTTGCGGTGGTGGCTGATGAAGTTCGCCAGCTGGCGGCACGCACCTCGCTCTCTACCGACGAGATAGCCAAGGTGGTGCAGAACAACCGTGAACTGACCGCCAAGGTGACCGCCGAGATGTCTGATGTGGCGGGCAGCGCCGAGCTGGGCAAGCAGCAGGTCGGCGAAGTCAACGAAGTGATGAGCGAGATCCGCCGGGAGGCAAACAATGTCTCCGCCACGGTTTCGGGTCTGGCTATGTGACTCATTCGACCACAATCAAACCGGGGCATTGATGCACATCTGACCAGTCAGTGCCCCAATCTGAACTCTTCCTGTATCACCCCGCCATTGTGAATTGTCCCCACCCCCTCTCTTGCTTAGGCTTGCCGCCTCATTCATAACCGAGCAGGAAAAGAACAAGATGGTACGACAACAGAAGGGGCGGGCGGCCGCGTTGCTGATGATGGTTGCGAGCATGGGGCTGAGTGGCTGCATGGGGCAGATGGGGCTATCCGGCATGGTGACCAAGGGCAATCTGAGCGTGGTGGACAACCGCTACGGCCGGGCTGGCGTCTTTATGCTGCTCTCCCCGATTTATGGTCTGGCGGCAACTGCCGACCTGTTTGTCTTCAATACCATCGAATTCTGGACTGGCAAGAACCCCATCACCGGCAAGTCACCGGCTGTGGTAGACATGAAAGCCAACCCGGTGATCAAGGTGAACCAGCACCTCGACCCATCTCTTCACAAAGTGCCGCTGGCCATGCTGCCGCAAGGGGTGCGTGAGGTAGAGATCAGCTATCCCGACGAGCATACCGCGCAGATGGAGGTGCACTATCTGGATGGTCGTAGCAGCATGATGCGTGGCGAGAAGCGCGGCGAGCTGATGGATATCTACTTCGACGGTCGCTTCGTCTCTACCCTGAGTCGTGCTGAGCTGGAAGAGCGGGTGAATCAGGGTAAGGCTGCTGCCTAAATTCAACTGAATCCAGATCTATCCAGCACCAGATGGGGTATACATAATCAGCTGGCAAAATCGCCATGATGTCTAAGGGAGTAGACTATGACGGTGAATGGATTGCGATTGGCGGAGTTGATTGGTTCCCTCAGTCATGCGCTCGACATGACCGAGGGGCAACCAAGAGGACATTGCATTCGCTGCTGCTGGATAGGTTCCCGTCTGGGGGAGCGGCTGGGACTGGATGCCCGGCTGCGCCATGATCTCTATTACACGCTCCTGCTTAAGGATCTTGGGTGCAGCAGCAATGCCGCCCGCATCTGCGAGCTCTATCTCACCGACGATCTTCATTTCAAACGCGATTTCAAACTGGTGGATGGCTCCCTCTCCGAGGTAGTCAACTTCGTGCTGGGCCATACCGGCTTGCAGGCGGATCTGCTGGGACGTTTTCGCAGCCTGTTTCATATCTTTCGCAACGGCGACCAGATTGCCAACGAACTGATCCAGACCCGCTGTCATCGGGGGGCGGATATCGCTCGCCAGCTCCGTTTCAGTGATGATGTCGCCGATGGCATCCTCTCCCTTGATGAGCACTGGAATGGCAAAGGTCGGCCCCTGCAACTGGCAGGCGAGGCAATCCCGCTCTTCTCCCGTATCGCCCTGCTCTGCCAGGTGGTGGATGTGTTTCATGCAGCCGCAGGCCCGGATGCGGCGCTCAAGGAGCTACGCGAGCGCAGCGGCAGCTGGTTTGATCCGGCACTGGTTCGCGAATTTGAAGCGCTGGCGGACGATGCTTTCTGGCAAGGGCTGACCGATCCCCGGCTGACCGAGTGGGTCCTGGTCCACCCGGCCGGACAGGGGGAGGTGGCGCTGGATGAGGATTATCTGGACGAAATCGCGGCGGCCTTCGGGCAGGTGGTGGACTCTAAAAGTCCCTACACAGCGGGTCACAGCGGCAGGGTGGCACTCTATACCGATATTCTTGCCACCCAGATGGGCTTGCCCGAGCCGCGTCGGCGCTGGCTCAAGCGGGGCGCCCTGCTCCATGACGTGGGCAAGCTCGGGGTGAGCAACGCCATTCTCGACAAGCCGGGCAAGCTCGATGCGCAGGAGTGGGCTGCGGTGCAGATGCATGCCGCCTACACCGAGGAGATCCTGAGCCGCATCGGTGCATTCGAGGAGCTGGCGCAAGTGGCGGGCGCCCACCATGAGCGGCTCGATGGCAAAGGTTACCCCAAGGGGCTGAAAGGGGACGAGATTACCCTTGAGACGCGCATCATCACCACGGCCGATATTTTTGATGCCATCACCGCCAAGCGTCCTTACCGCGGCGCCATCCCTGTGCCGCAGGCGCTGGAGATGATGGCGGAGAATCTGGGCACCGCCATCGACCCCGACTGCTTTGCTGCTCTGCAGGCGGGTATTCAGGATTTCTCTCTTTATCTCACCCCCGAACAGCCGCTGGCCAATGCCAGTTAAGGTTTGCAGACCTCAGAGCCCAAGCGGCTAGTCAGATAGCAAAACGCCCCGCAACTGCGGGGCGTTTTTTATGGCGATCAGGTCGGCTGTTTGCGATGGGGCACGGTGAGGATAAGGCCCAGCAGGCGGCGCAGGTGGGTGAGCTGCTCGGTCAGCTGCACATTGAGCCAGAGATAGCCGATGATGGCCGTCTCCGTATTGGCGGGCAGGTTGACCCGGGTCGCCAGCTCGTGCAGACGGGCGATGGCGGCCTCGGCGCCACGCCCGTCGCCGGTTTGCAGCATCCGGGCAAGCTGGTTTATCGCCTCTTCGGTCGCCTGATGGCACTCGTGCAGCTCGCGGGTGCTCTGCATCAGGAAGTGGCTCTCCCGATCGTTCCAGTAGGTGTTGGCCAGCATCTCGAGAGTGCAGAGGGTATTGCGCATGGTGACCTGCACAGCATCAAACAGGGCGATGCTGTGGCGGGTCTCCTTGGCTGCCGGTGCCAGCAGAGCGCGCAGTTTGCCAGTTTGGGCCAGCAGCTGGGAGAGATTGTGTTTGAGCTGCGGCCGCTCCAGCACGTTGGGGGAGAGGTGGGTGTGATAGAGACGTCCCGACTGCTGCAAGATCTGGTGCAACTGTAGGCGCCAGTGGCTGTAGGCCCGCTGGGGGTAGATGCTGCAAAAGAGCAGCGCCAGCAGGGAGCCCAGCACCACGTCACCGCTGCGCCAGAGGGCGGTATGGATATCTCCCGGCTGGGCCCCCATGGTGACGCCGAGGGTGATGCCGATCAGCAATCCCACATAGGGGCGCTTGCCGAGCGCCAGATAGCCGCACAGGAACATGATGCAACCGCACCAGATCAGGGTGAGCGGCAGGGAGTAGATCTCCAGATAGAGTGCCACTATCCCGCAGCTGGCGCCGAAGATGGTGCCCACCACCCGCTGCAGGGCGCGGGAGAGCACATTGCCCCAAAACGAGATGGGGCCCATCACCACCACCAGGGTGATCAGCGGCCAGGTGCTCTCCGGCAGTTGCAGCTGGCGGGTGAGCAGAAAGGTGAGCATAAAGGCGAGCGCAATGCGCAGGCCATGGACGATGCGATAGTGGCCATAGACCAGCAGATCGAGCCGGGATAAGGGGGCATCAAGACGCACTGTGAGCCTCGTGTAAAGTGTCCTAGGGGCGCACTGCATCCGGCCTGCGCCCCGTCGGGATTCAGGCCAATCGTCCTTGCAGGGGGTGGATCCAGACCCGCTCGCCAACGACGATGCCGCTCTGAGCGGGGACGATTTCAATCAGACAGTTGGCATCGGCCATCGAACTCAGGATGCCGGAGCCCTGCGGCCCCGTGGTGCGCACCCGCAGCTGGCCGTTGCCATCCTGATGGAAGATGCCGCGCAGGAACTCGGTGCGACCCGGGCGGCTCTTCATCCTCTCGTCTGCCAGTGCCGACAGGCGCAGCGGCAGCCACAGCTTGCCCTGCAGGCGGGCGATGGCTGGCTCGACAAACTGGAGGAAGCAGACCATGGCGGCCACCGGATTGCCGGGCAGGCCGAAGAAGGGGGTCTGCCCCAGCTTGCCAAAGGCGAGCGGGCGGCCCGGCCGCATCTGGATGCGCCAGAAATCGATCTGGCCAAGCTCAGCCAGCACCTGCTTGATAAAGTCGGCGTTGCCCACCGAGACCCCGCCGGAGCTCAGCACCAGATCGGCGCTGGCGGCAGCCTGTTCCAGCTGCTGGCGCAGGATGGTCTTGTCATCGGGGATGATGCCAAGGTCCATCACCTCGCAACCGGCGGCGCGAATAAGGGCCATCAGGGTGAAGCGGTTGCTGTCGAAGATATGGCCGGGGGCGAGCACTTCGCCCGGTGACTGTACCTCGTCGCCGGTGCTGAACAGCGCCACTTTCAGTGGCGTGCGCACCGGCAGGCTGCCCAGCCCGAGCGATGCCGCCAGCCCCAGCTGGGGAGCGGCGAGTCGGGTACCGGCCGGGATGGCGACCGCACCTTTGGCCAGATCTTCACCGGCCTGGCGCACGTTCTGCCCTGTGCGAACGGGGGCGGTGACCGTGACCCACTCACCCTCAATATGGGTCTCTTCGCGCATCACCACGGTATCGACACCGGGGGGGAGCGGGGCGCCGGTCATGATCTGCACCGCCTGACCGGTCAGCACCGGCTCGTGGCGCTGCTGGCCCGCCAGCACTTCACCCACCAGTTGCCAGCGACCGGCGGCGAGATCGTCACCGCGCAGGCCAATACCATCCATCGCCGAGTTGGCGTGGGGTGGCACATTGATGGGGCTAATCAGATCGGTGGCCAGCACGGCGCCGTGGCACTGGGCCAGCGGTTTGTCGCTGCAGGCGGTGCTTGGGGTGAGGGCTGCCAGAATGGCGTTGCGGGCCGCTTCGACCGACAAAAAGCCGTTGCCCGCCTCCTGCTCGCGAGTCTGACAGCCGTCAAGCCAGCTACAGACGAAGTCGGCGATAGCCTCAAGGTCGTTGATATCGAGTTGCGGCAGGGTGGTCTCTGCCGGCTGATCGCTGGCCAGCGCTATGATGTCGCCGTCTTCGGGGAAGAGCAGTGGCTTGCCAATCTCGGCGCGGTGCAGCTCGATTTTCGGGAAGTGCTCGTGCTTGAACCCCTCCACCAAGAGCAAGTCGAGGCTGGTTTGATCGAAGCTTGCCAGCAGTTGGCGAAAATCGGCTTCGGCCAGTTCGGTCTCGCCGTGCATTGTTTCAGTAATGCGAGCATGGCGGCGGCGGGAGGCGACCATCATCTGTTGGGCGCCCGCCTTGCGCAGGCGATAGCTGTCCTTGCCCGGCTGGTCGATGTCAAAGTCGTGGTGGGCGTGCTTGAGCACCCCAATGCGCAGGCCGCGATCCACCAGCAGGGGGATCAACTGCTCCAGCAAGGTGGTCTTGCCGGTGCCGCTCCAGGCGGCGAAGCCGAGCAGGGGAAGGGTGGGGGCCGGGGTCATGAGGTGACTCCTTGTTGGGGGTCGATAGCAGGGGCAAGCAGACGGGCCTCGTAGGCGGCCAGCTCGTCCGGGCTGTTGAGATTGATAAAGGCATCCGGCTGATCGGCAAAGCTCACCACCGCCATATTGTGG
>NZ_CAWNWX010000122.1:91856-163433 GCF_963878195.1 Aeromonas sp. HMWF016 | reverse complement strand
GATCATGAGTAAGGGGACAAGCGAATGCCCGGCAGAGGCGCGCCGCCAAGAGTTTGCCCTGCTGGTACTGGTGATCCTGACTGGCCTTAACCTGCGCCCCTTTCTTACCGCCATCGGCCCGCTGAGCGGCGAGATTGGCCGCGCCCTGTCGCTCGGGATGGATACCCTGGCCTGGCTCACCCTGCTGCCGCTGTGGCTCATCGGGGTCGGCGTGCTGCTCACCCCGCGCCTGCGCAGCCTTGCCAGCGCCACCACCCTGCTGGGGCTGGCCCTGCTGCTGCTCGCGGCGGGCAGTGCCCTGCGTTTTGATGCCCACAGCGGCGCCCTGCTGATCACCACCGCCGCCCTCTGTGGCCTGGGTTCGGCGCTGGTGCAGGGGGTGCTGCCCGCCCTTATCAAGCAGCACTTTGCCCGCAATGTGCCGCAAGTGATGGGGATCTTCTCTGCCTGCATGATGGGGGGCGGTGCGCTCGGCGCCAGCCTGACGCCACGGCTGGCAGTCAGCCTCGACTGGTCGCAGGCGCTGGCACTCTGGAGCCTGCCGCTGCTGCTGGCCCTCGTTTGGCTGGGGTGGAAAGTGAGTCTGCCAAGCACCGCTGTGGTCGCTATTCCCCACGGCGAGCAACGGCTGATCACCCTGCCCCGCAGCTGGTTGCTGATCGTCTGCTTTGGCATCATCAACAGCGGCTACGGCATCGTCGTGGCCTGGCTGGCCCCCGCCTATATGGCAAATGGGTGGAACGCTGCGCAGGCTGGCGAGCTGGTCGCCTGGCTGGCACTGGCGCAGACTGCCAGCGGCCTTGGCTTGCCGCTACTGGCGGCGCGTAGTCTGGATCGGCGGCCATGGATGGGGCTTGCCATCGCCATGCAGCTGGCGGGATTTGGCGGCCTCTGGCTGGCGCCCGCCAGTGCCCCGATCCTCTGGTGCATGCTGTGCGGCGCCGGTCTTGGCGGCAGCTTTTCGCTGATCATGGTGATTGCGCTCGATCACCTGCCCGACCCGCGCCGCGCCGGCACCCTGAGCGCCCTGATGCAGGGCTTCGGCTTTATGCTGGCGGCCACCGGCCCCTGGGTCGCCGCCCGCCTCTATCACCTGTTCGGTGACTTCGCCGCCGCTTGGCAGTGGCAGCTGGGGGGCCTGCTGCTGATGAGCCTGCTGGTGCTACGCCTCGACCCGCGCCACTACCCTCGCGTCATGGGGTTACCGACCGCCAGCGAGCCAACCCTTTCGACGCCCCTCCCGGCCAGCTCTGCGGCACAAAGCAACACACCGGCCTGAGGCCGGTGTGTTGGGGATAACAGTGTTGGGGATGACAAGGTAGGCTGATGCCACTCAGAGGGGCAACTCAGCGCCCCTTCTTCTGCCGTCCGCTGTTAGCAGTGCGTGGCTTGCCTGCGGCCGGTTTGCCCCCCTTGGGGGCCCCTTTGCCTGCACTGCCCTTGCCAGCGCCGCCCTTGTTGGCAGCACCTTTGCCCGCGCCACCCTTGCCCACCGGCAGCTTCTTCTCGAAAGCTTCCGGGCCCGGCACATTGGGACGCCCACCAATCTCGTGCTCATCATCGCGGCGCGGCTTCTTGCCCTGCCCCGGCTTGGCGCTTGGCGCCGCAGGAGTCTTGGCCGCCTTGGGTTTGTCGCCTTTGGCCGGTTTCACCTCGGAGGAGGAGTCCTCAATCAGCTTGAACAGATCGATCAGCTCGTCGTCGGTCAGATCGCGCCACTCGCCCACCGGCAACCCCTTGAGGCTGACGTTCATGATGCGAATGCGCTCCAGCTTGGTCACTTCAAAACCGAAGTGCTCGCACATCCGGCGGATCTGGCGATTCAGCCCCTGCACTAGCGTGATGCGAAAGACGAACGGCGCCTCTTTCTTCACCTTGCACTTCTTGGTCACAGTACCGAGGATCGGCACCCCGGCCGCCATGCCGCGCACAAACTCGTCGGTCACCGGCTTGTCGACGGTCACCAGATACTCTTTCTCGTGATCGTTGCCCGCCCGCAGGATCTTGTTGACCAGATCGCCGTGGTTGGTGAGGAAGATCAGTCCCTGCGAATCCTTGTCGAGACGCCCGATGGGGAAGACCCGGGTGCTGTGGTTGACGAAATCGACGATGTTGTCCTTCTCGCCTGCCTCCGTGGTACTGACGATACCCACCGGCTTGTTGAGGGCGATCAGCACCAGACTGTCCGCCTCGCGCGGCTCGATCACCTGACCATTCACCTTGACCAGATCGCCAACCTGCACCTGATCGCCAATCCCGGCCCGTTTGCCGTTGATAAAGACGTGGCCCTGCTCGATAAAGCGGTCGGCCTCGCGGCGCGAGCAGATGCCGCTCTCGCTGATGTATTTGTTCAGGCGCATGGATTCGTTAGCCAGCATGAGTCACCTGCCAGAGGGGCTGAACCCCATTCTGTTGTACGGTTGCGTGCGTCGGCCATGCCGGACACATGATCTGCGGCATCACCCTCTCCACTACGTCGATTTTTTGCATACGGCTCCAATTTCAACGAGGCCAATGCCGGCCCATCCGGCAAAAAAGTGCGACACATTACCACATCGCCCGCCACAGCACGCCGGATTATCGCCAACTCCGGCGCACCGGCGACACAATTGCGGGCCAGCTCACAGCACAAAGCCCCGCATCAGGGGCGATGGGGCAAACGGGGTTGACCCGATTTCACAGTCACTTTCACAGTCAACAAAGGGGGGGGCCGGCAATGGCGAGCGCGGGGCGCGCCAAGAGAGGCAAACGAGGGAAAGATTGCGCCCCGAGCTGCGGCCGGGGACAGCGGTTGAGAGTGCAATGCCACTTCCCTCTACCGTGACGAACTCAGGGGTAGCGACTTATCTCGATCAGGTTCTGATCCGGGTCGAGAAAGTAGATGGACTCGATAGCCCCGCAAGCCCCGCTTTTGGTCACCGGCCCCTCGGCAATCTCCACCCCGTGGCAGGCCAGCTGAGTCATCACCTGCTCCAGCGGCCAGCGGGTGATAAGGCAGACGTCCCCCGACCCCACCTGCGCCCGGTTGCGCGGCTCCTGCCCAAGCAGTTGCAGATTGATCTTCTGGTTGCCAAACCCCACCGCACGGCGCCCCGCGCCAAAGGTGATGGCCTCCATATTGAGCACCGAACTGTAAAACACCACGGCGCGCTCGATATCACTGACCGTCAATACCAGATGGTCGATATGGCTGATCATGATTCCCTCCTGGTGCTGATGCCGGCAACGCGGCCGGTGGTGATAAACATGCAGCCGACCAACCCGGCTGTCCGCCTTGCCAACTGCAACCCCGCTCGTTTGCCATAGACATCACAGATACAGGAGCGCCCCGCTGGCCCCTCCATCATACCGGGCCAAACCACCCGCGACTGTGGTATGGCGCGGGTATGGCGCGCAAAGATGCTCCGACGACCTGTCGGGCGCGATAAATCTCCATCAGCGCACTGCGGCACACGCCTTGTCCCGCTGGGCCAGCAAAGTCTCATCGTCACTGTCCATCGCTGCCAGAATCGCCTGATTGCAGGCTCGCTCTGCCAGCTTGGCCGGATTCTGTTTGGCATCCCCGATCTCTGCAATCATCGGCCTATAGCTGACGGCGGCCGAGCAATACATGGTGCGATATTTGGGCAGCTGCCAACTGTTGTCATCCTGCTGGGTCAGGTCATCGCAAAGCTTGTGAAACAGAGCCGAGGCCTTGACCGTGCACTGGCTAAAGCGACGAACATCCTGCTCATAGGGGCGACAGATACTCTGCTGCTGGATCTGCCACAGCTGAAACGAGAAGGGTACCGATTCCCCCTCATACTGCACCGCCACCGTTTTAAGCTCGGTGCCATAGATGTCTGAAATCTGCTGCTGAACCAAATTGAGATAAGCCGAAAAAAGATAGGAAACCGGATCCATCACCACCTCCCTGTAGCGTTAATCAGCCATCCTCCTGATGACTGTTTACCCGAACTAAAGCAGAGTAGCCTACTGATTTATTTGTGAAAATTTATGGATGACGCGCACGTTATCGCAAAATACCCAAAGAAAAATGGTGTCGTTTGAATTAACATCCTCAGCGATATGAGCACGCTCGGATGGCACCCTATCCCCCTATACCTCCTTGGCCACAGCGTCGTTCATTTTCCCCATGAGTAGGAGCAAACATTGAGCGATCACTGGACAGAAGAGGAGTTGTGCGCTGCCGTGGCGGCTTATCAGGAGATGTATACCAAAGAGCAGCGTGGCGAACCCTTCGTGAAAAAACGCTATTACCAAGCGTTGGCCAGCCAATTCGGGCGAACTGAAAAATCCTTTGAGTTTCGGATGCAAAACATCTCTCACGTCTACCACAAGATGGGGCGAAGCTGGGTCTCAGGGTTAAAACCGGCGACCCATGTCGGCGCTCACACCTTTGCTCATATCGAGCGGCTTATTCGCCAACAGGAGAGCACCCCGGCCGCTTATCTGTCCTCGGATACCTCCAGCGTTCCCCAAGGGGTACTAGAACCACAAGCTCGCTCAACTACTGCTAATAGCTATGGCCGAGATCCACAAGTGCGAGAGTGGGTGCTAAAAAACGCAGCACAGCTGTGTGAAGCGTGTAATCATCCAGCACCGTTTGTGACTGACTCCGGTGAAGTTTATTTAGAAGTCCATCATCTAAAAGGATTGGCGGAAGGTGGCTCAGACACGATTAACAATACGGTCGCCCTATGCCCAAATTGTCATCGCGAGATCCATCACGGCTGCCATAGAACCGCCATGCAGGAGAGACTCTATCAACGGCTCTCTCGCCTTATCCGAGAATAGCTACCCGCTTTTAGGTAGATAAGGCTCTATCTTCGTGCTTTGACGAAAACTCCGTTGCTAACTTGGTCAAAACGGCCGGGAAATTATCCAGTTGCATAATAACCATGCGGCCTTGCGGTTGTTTAACGTGCCCTAACATCAGATAATGTTGCGGCCTTCAAACCGGATACCCGACCTTCGATGACTGAATACCTGCTTTTATTGATCGGCACAGTGCTGGTTAACAACTTCGTGTTGGTGAAATTCCTCGGCCTCTGCCCCTTTATGGGGGTCTCGGGCAAGCTGGAAACCGCCATCGGCATGGGGCTCGCCACCACCTTCGTGATGACCCTGGCCAGTGCCTGCTCCTATCTGGTGGAACACTACATTCTGGTGCCGCTGGAGATCGCCTATCTGCGTACCCTCGCCTTTATTCTGGTGATCGCCGTGGTGGTGCAGTTTACCGAGATGGTGGTGCGCAAGAGCAGCCCGACCCTCTATCGCCTGCTGGGGATCTTCCTGCCGCTCATCACCACCAACTGCGCGGTGCTCGGGGTGGCGCTGCTCAGCATCAACGAGCGTCATGACTTCGTGCAGAGCGTGATCTACGGCTTTGGCGCTGCCAGCGGCTTCTCGCTGGTACTGATCCTGTTTGCCGCCATGCGCGAGCGACTGGTCGCCGCCGATGTGCCCGCGCCGTTTCGCGGGGTCTCCATTGCCATGATCACCGCCGGTCTGATGTCTCTGGCCTTTATGGGCTTTACCGGCCTCATCAAGATATAACCATGATCCATATTCTCTTTGCCATTCTGGTGCTGACCCTGCTGGCGCTGGCGTTCGGGATTATCCTGGGCTTTGCCGCCGTCAAGTTTCATGTGGAAGCGGACCCCATCGCCTCACAGCTCGATGCCCTGCTGCCCCAGACCCAGTGTGGCCAGTGCGGCTATCCCGGCTGCAAACCCTACGCCGAGGCGGTTGCCAACGGCGATCAGATCAACAAGTGCGTACCCGGTGGCGAAGCCACCATGCGCAAGATTGCCGACTTGATGGGGGTCGAACCCCAGCCGCTGGGCGGCAGTGACGAGGCAGCAGTGCCGGTCAAGAAGGTCGCCTTTATCCACGAAGATCAGTGCATCGGCTGCACCAAGTGCATTCAGGCCTGCCCGGTGGACGCCATCGTCGGCGCCACCAAGGCGATGCATACCGTGATTGCCAGCGAGTGCACCGGTTGCGATCTCTGTGTCGATCCCTGCCCGACCGACTGCATCGAGATGATCCCGGTGCCCACCACGGTCGATAACTGGAAGTGGGATCTCAATAACGTGCATGTTCCGGGCAAGATTCCGGTTAAGTTGGTGGAGTAACCATGCAGTCTTTACTCGAACGTATCAAAGCCGGGAATATCTGGGACTTTCACGGTGGCATCCATCCGCCGGAGAACAAACTGCAATCGAGCCAGACGCCGGTCGAGCAGGCCGGTCTGCCGCCGCGCCTGATCATTCCGGTGCGCCAGCACGCAGGCGCCGCCGGCGACCTGCTGGTGCAGGTGGGTGACAAGGTCAAGAAGGGTCAGCCACTGACCCGTTATGCCAGAGGGCGGGTGGTGCCGGTGCACGCCTCCACCTCGGGCACCATCACCGAGATTGCCAACCACACGGTTGCCCACCCTTCCGGGCTCGACGATCTCTGCGTCATCCTCACCCCGGATGGCGAGGATGAGTGGGGCGAGCTCGACGGCAAGCCCGATTACTGGAATCTGGAGCGGGGCGAACTGCTCGAGCGCATCCAGCAGGCGGGCATTGCCGGCCTTGGCGGCGCCGTATTCCCCACCCACAGCAAGCTCGATGGCCGCGGTCAGCTCACCGAGATCCTGATCGTCAACGGGCTGGAGTGCGAACCCTATATCACCACCGACGATCGGCTGATGCAGCAGTACTCAGGCGAGATCATGGATGGCATCCGGGTGCTCAAGCACCTGCTCAAACCCAAGCTGACCCTGATCGGGGTGGAAGACAACAAGCCCGAGGCGATCACCGAGCTGACTCGCCACGCCACAGACCCGGATGTGTTGGTCAAGACGGTGCCGACCAAGTACCCCTCAGGCGGCGCCAAGCAGACCATCGAGCTGCTCACCGGCCGTCAGGTACCCAAAGGCGGCCGCGCGGTCGATATCGGTATCATGGTGCTCAACGTCGCCACCGTGTTTGCCATCAAGCGCGCCATCATCGACGGCGAGCCGTTGATCGAGCGGATCGTCACCCTCACCGGCGACAGCTTCAAGAAACCCGGCAACGCCTGGGTACGCCTCGGTACGCCGGTGCGCTGGCTGCTGCAGCGCTTCGAGCTGCAACCGGAGGCGGAGCAGCGGGTGATCATGGGGGGCCCCATGATGGGCTTTACCCTGCCCCACGCCATGGTGCCGGTGGTCAAAGCCACCAACTGCCTGCTGGCGCCGACACAGGCCGAACTGCCCGCTCCCGGCCCGGAGCAGGCCTGCATCCGTTGCAGCGCCTGTGCCGATGCCTGCCCGGCCAGCCTGCTGCCGCAAGAGCTCTACTGGTACAGCAAGGCCAAAGAGTACGACAAGGCCGAGAAGCTCAACCTGATGGACTGCATCGAGTGCGGTGCCTGTGCCTGGGTCTGCCCGAGCGAGATCCCGCTGGTGCAGTACTACAAGATCGCCAAGGATGACATTCGCGAAGCCCGTGCCGAAGCCGAGAAGGCCGAGCGCGCCAAGCAGCGTTTCGAAGCCAAGCAAGCCCGTTTCGAGCGGGAGAAAGCAGCCCGCGAAGCCCGCCATGCCGAAGCCGCCGCCCAGCGCCGTCAGGCGATGACTGCCGCAGGCGGAGAAGATCCGGTTGCCGCAGCGCTGGCCCGCATCAAGGCCAAACAGGATGCGCCCATCACCGCCATTGCGGCCACAGGCGAAGGCTTGCCCGACAATAGCGCCGTGATCGCCGCTCGCGAAGCGCGCAAACGGGAAGCGGAAGCGCGCCGCGCCGCCAAGCTGGCGGAGAGCGCAAACAGCGAAACTGCCGCTGCGCCGCAATCCGCCGAGGCGGTTGACCCCGCCAGCGATCCCAAGAAAGCAGCCATCGCCGCGGCCCTTGCTCGTGCCAAGGCCAAGAAAGCGGCTCAGGCTGGCGATGCTCCTGCTACAGATAGCGCGGCCGAGAGCCAGCCTGCAGCAGACGCCGATCCGAAAAAAGCGGCTATCGCCGCCGCCATTGCCCGTGCCAAAGCCAAAAAGGCTGAGGCGAATGGCGAACCGGTGAGCGCAGATCACAGCGCAGCAGCCGACGCAGACATCCAAAGCGATGCGCCCGCCGATCCCAAGAAGGCGGCTATCGCCGCTGCCATTGCGCGGGCCAAGGCCAAGAAGGCCGCCCAGCAGGGCGACAGCGCTGAGGGCGATCTGACTGCAAACGCTGGCACCAGCGAAACGGCAGCAACCCAAAGCGATGTGCCATCTGCTGCCAGCGAAGCAGTCGATCCCAAGAAGGCGGCGATCGCTGCTGCCATCGCTCGGGCCAAAGCCAAGAAGGCAGCCCAGCAGGGTGACAGCGCTGAGGGCGATCTGACTGCAACCGAAGGCACCAGCGACACGGCTGCAACCCAAAGCGATGTGCAATCTGCTATCAGCGAAGCGGTTGATCCCAAGAAAGCCGCTATCGCGGCTGCCATTGCCCGGGCCAAAGCCAAAAAGGCAGCCCAGCAGGCTGACAGCGCTGAGGGCGACCTGACTGCCACCGAAGGCACCAGCGAAACGGCTGCAACCCAAAGCGATGAACCATCTGCGGTCAGCGAAGCGGTCGATCCCAAGAAAGCCGCTATCGCCGCAGCCATTGCCCGCGCCAAGGCCAAGAAGGCGGCCCAGCAGGCAGCTGAACAAGGTGAGCCAATGCAGGCAGCAGAAGGGGCTCGCGGTGAGCAAGCACTCGCCGAGCCGGTGAGCGAGGCCGTGGCCGAAGCGGCCGTTGCCGAGGCGAGCGTTGACCCGAAGAAGGCAGCCATCGCCGCTGCCGTCGCCCGCGCCAAGGCGAAAAAACTGGCTGCTGAAGCGGCCAGGGCCAGTGGGGCCACCCCGGATGAGGGATCATCATCCGACGCCGAGCCGCGCTGATGCTCGCTGGCCCATCGTTAAACAACGAGGTAATGCACTAATCCATGTTCAATATCGCGACTGCGCCGTTTGCCCATAACCGCAAACAGACCCGAACCCTGATGCTGCTGGTGATCCTGGCCTGTGTGCCGGGCTTGCTGGCCCAGACCTGGTTCTTCGGCTGGGGCTCCTTTATCCAGATCCTGATTGCGCTGGTGACTGCGCTGATGAGTGAGGCGCTGGTGCTCAAGCTGCGGGGCCGCCCCGTCAAACCGGCCCTGATGGATGGCAGCGCCGCCCTCACCGCCGTGCTGATCGGTCTCTCCCTGCCGCCGCTGCTGCCGTGGTGGATGATGGTAGTGGGCACTGCCTTCGCCATCATTATCGCCAAGCAGCTCTACGGCGGACTGGGCCAGAATCTGTTCAACCCGGCCATGGTGGCCTACGTGCTGCTGCTGGTCTCCTTCCCGGTGCAGATGACCAGCTGGCTGCCGCCGGAGAGCGTGCGCGCCTACAGCCTCGGCTTTGGCGATGCCGCGTCGGTCATCTTCACCGGCTTTAGCCTCGACGGCTACAGCATGGCCCAGCTCAAGCAGGGGGTGGATGGGCTGACCATGGCGACTCCGCTCGATACCCTGAAAACCGGCCTGACCCAGGGGCTCACCACCGGCGAGATCCTGAGCGGCCCGCTGTTTGAGGGTTGGGGTGGCATCGGCTGGAGCTGGGTCAACCTCGGCTATCTGCTGGGCGGCCTGTTCCTGCTGCAACAGAAGGTGATCAACTGGCGCATTCCGACCGCCATTCTGGGCTCCCTGCTGGCGGCGGCGACCCTCGGCTACCTGATGAGCCCGGATGCCACCGCTACGCCGATGTTCCATCTCTTTAGCGGCGCCACCATGCTGGGGGCCTTCTTTATCGCCACCGACCCGGTCAGCGCCTGCACCACGCCACGCGGCCGACTGGTCTATGGCGTGCTGATCGGAGTGCTGGTCTACATCATTCGCCGCTTTGGCGGCTACCCGGATGCCTTCGCCTTCGCCGTGCTGCTGGCCAACCTCTGCGTGCCCTTTATCGACAGCCTGACTCGTCCGAAAGTGTATGGAGCCCGTCGCCAATGATGTTTCTGCCCTCTTTCCCCATCACAGCTGACGGAGCCCGGACATGTTAAAGAGCATGCGCAAGAACGGCCTTATCCTGGCCATGTTCGCGCTGGGCTGCACCGCACTGGTGGTGCTGACCAACGAGTTGACCAAGGACAAGATCGCCCACCAGCAGCAACTGGAGAAGTTGCAGACGCTGGAGGCGCTGCTGCCTGCCGGCAGCTATGACAACGATCTGGTGACCAGCTGCAAGCTGGTCACCAGCAGGAAGTATCTGGGCAGCGATCAGCCGCAGGCCCTCTATACCGCCAGCAAAAATGGCGTGGTGACCGGCTATGCGCTGGAGGCCATCGCGCCGGATGGCTACAGCGGTGCCATCCGCATCGTGGCGGGCTTTGATGCCAAGGGCACCGTCAGCGCGGTCCGAGTGCTCGCTCACAAAGAGACGCCCGGCCTTGGTGACAAGATCGAATTGAAAAAATCGAACTGGATCAACAGCTTTACCGGAAAATCCCTGACCGCCGACAATGAATCTGAGTGGGCAGTGAAGAAGGATGGCGGTGAGTTCGATGCCTTTACCGGCGCCACCATCACCCCCCGTGCCGTGGTCAAGGCGGTGAAAAACCTGCTGAAACTGCAGCACGAGCACCCGGAACTGCTCAGCAACGCCCCGGCTTGTCCGGCCGCACAATAAACCGGAGTCGACCCCGTCATGACACAGATGGAACAGATTGAAACGGGCACAGCCCCGATCGCCGAGCTGGAAAGCCGCAAGGGCGAGCTCAAGGAGCTGATGGTACAGGGGCTGTGGAAGAACAACCCCTCGCTGGTGCAGGTGCTGGGGCTCTGCCCGACCCTCGCCGTCTCCTCCACCTTTACCAATGCGCTGGGGCTCGGCCTTGCCACCATGGCGGTGCTGGTCAGCTCCAACCTCGCTATCTCGCTGGTGCGCAACTGGGTGCCGAAGGATATCCGCATCCCGGTCTACGTGATGATCATCGCCTCGCTGGTGACCAGCGTGCAGCTGCTGATGAACGCCTACACCTATGGCCTCTATCAGGCGCTCGGCATCTTTATCGCCCTCATCGTCACCAACTGCATCATCATCGGCCGCGCCGAGGCGTATGCCTCCAAGAACCCGCCGCTGCTGGCGGCCCTCGACGGCTTGATGATGGGGCTGGGTTTTACTCTGGTGCTGCTGGTGCTTGGTACCATGCGCGAAATCATCGGCATGGGCACCCTGTTTGATGGCGCCGATCTGCTGCTGGGCGAGTGGGCAAAATCCCTGCGCATCGAACTGTTCCACTCCGATGCCAGCCTGCTGCTGGCCATTCTGCCGCCAGGCGGCTTTATCGGGCTGGGGCTGCTGATCGCCGCCAAGAACGCCATCAACGAGTGGCGTGACCGCAAGCAGGCTACCACCGTGGCTCACTGCAATGTGCCCCCCGTCCGTGCCCGGGCCACCCAGCTATGACACCACGCGAGGCTGCATGAACAACCAGAAACGCAGAGAGATACTGGAGCGACTGCGGGAGCACAATCCCCACCCCACCACCGAGCTCAACTTCAACTCGCCGTTTGAGCTATTGATCGCCGTGCTGCTCTCGGCGCAGGCAACCGATGTCAGCGTCAACAAGGCGACCGACAAGCTCTATCCGGTGGCCAACACCCCGCAGGCGATGCTGGATCTCGGGGTGGACGGGCTCAAGGAGTACATCAAGACCATTGGCCTCTTCAACACCAAGGCCGAGAACGTCATCAAGACCTGCGCCATCTTGCTGGAGCGCCATGGCGGCGAGGTGCCGGAGAACCGCGAAGCGCTGGAAGCCCTGCCGGGTGTCGGCCGCAAGACCGCCAACGTGGTGCTCAACACCGCCTTTGGCTGGCCCACCATCGCGGTCGATACCCATATCTTCCGGGTCTCGAATCGCACCGGCTTTGCGGTGGGCAAGAACGTGGATCAGGTGGAGGAGAAGCTGCTCAAAGTGGTGCCCGCCGAGTTCAAGCTGGATGTCCACCACTGGCTCATTCTGCACGGGCGTTACACCTGTCTGGCTCGCAAGCCCCGTTGCGGTTCCTGTATCATCGAGGACTTGTGCGAGTACAAAGAGAAGGTCTATCCCGAGAGCTGACAGCCTCGCAACCGAGATTGAAAGCAGTACACATCACCAACCCGGAGAACTGAGCAATGAGAATTCTGCATACCATGCTGCGTGTCGGCGATCTGCAACGCTCCATCGACTTCTACACCCGCGTCCTTGGCATGAAGCTGCTGCGCAAGAGCGAGAACAGCGAGTACAAGTACACCCTGGCCTTCGTCGGCTACGGTGACGAGAAAGATGAAGCGGTGATCGAGCTGACCTACAACTGGGGGGTGAGCGAGTACGAACTGGGCTCTGCCTACGGCCACATCGCGCTGGAAGCGGACGACATCTACGCCACCTGTGAAGCGCTGCGCGCCGCCGGTGCCAAGATCACCCGCGAGCCGGGCCCGGTTAAAGGCGGCACTACCGTGATCGCCTTCGTCGAAGATCCGGACGGTTACAAGATTGAGCTGATTGCCAAGAAAGATGCCGGCACCGGCCTTGGCGACAGCTTCTAAGCGGCCCGGGTAAAAATGCCCGATGGCAGGATCAAAAAAGAGCGCGCAGGCGCTCTTTTTTATGCTTGTCTGATTGGGCAACAAAACTAGATCTCGCCGTTGCGCCCCATACTGATGACCACCCGCCGGTTCTTGGCACGCCCCTGCTCCGTTTCGTTGGAGGCAACGTGCTGCTTCTCGCCATGCCCCTCCACCGAGATCTTGCCGGGATCGAGCCCCAGATCGACGAACACCTTCTTGATGGCATCGGCCCGCTTTTCCGAGAGTTTCTGGTTGGTCCAGCGCCCGCCGTAGCTGTCGCTGTAGGCGTCGATCACCACCACATCGATACTCTTGTCCGCCTTGATATATTCGCCGATCATCGCCAGCCGCCGTTTGGAGGAGATGGAGAGCTGATCGCTGTTCTTGTCGTAGGTGAGCACGCTAAAGGCGATGTCATTGAAGCTGTAGGGCAGCAGCCCGCTCTGACAGTCGATAAAGGCCTGATATTTCACCCTAAAGTTGACCGACGAGAGTGACACCCGCACCGGCCGGTTCTGGCGATACCAGTCGCGATACTGGAAAGTAGGCATGTTGCCCCCCTCCAGCTCGTCGAGCATGGTCCAGGCGGTCTGCCCCTCTACCAGCCCATCAAACTGCTGATAGAAGTGGAGCTGGCTCACTTCCCGTCCGGCGATGCCGGGACGCCAGACCGGCGGCATGATGCCAAGGCTCACCGTCTCGGTTCTGGCCTGTGGCCGTTTGCCCTTGAGCTCGAAATCGAGATTGATCTTGCGCCCGGCGCGACTGACAAAGGCCCCCGTTCCCCAGTTCGGAATGGGATGTTCGAGGCGGCACTCAATCTGGGTGTCCGAGGTCAAACGCCAGACGGATTGATCCAGACCGGCACCGAATTCGGTCACCCCAGCCTGTACCTGCATACTCACCGATATGCTGATCAACCCCAACTTCCAAGCGTTCAACGGCCTGTCCTCCACACGATCTCATATGGAGTATCGGCCGCGGACAGGCAACCTTTAGCGGCAAAACTGCAAAGGGCTGCCGCTGGCGGCAACCCCTTGCCTCTGTTGAAAAAAAATCGGGATTGCAGCGGCAATCACAGCATCTGATGCGCGCCAACGGCGGCGGATCTCGCTACAGTAGAGCCTGAGTGACAGGATGTCGCCGTGCAGGAGAAAGTGTCATGTTCAACCCCTTCCCGACCTTGTGGCCCCTTATGCTGGCCATGCTCGGCAGCGCCGCCCAGAGCGCAACCCAGGATGAAGAGTGGGCGCAGCAGCGGGCCAATGCCGTGCTCTCCCTGATGAGCTTTACCGTGGTGCCAGATATCACCGCCAGCGATCTCTCCCTCGGCAGCGGCAGTGGCCAGTCGGCCGCCCTCAGCATGGCGCAGCTGGGCGGTGGTGCCACCCTCAGCGAATCATTTCCTGTTTATCTGGAGGGGGCTCTCGGCTTTAGCCGCTACGATCCCCAGTTTGTGATGAGCAACGGCAGCAAGAACCGCACCATCCCCACCCGCTGGAACAGCGCCACCGCCTCGGGCGGCATGGGCTGGGATATCTCCCTGCACAGGGATAAGCAGGGCGGCCACTGGGTGCTGCGCCCCATCGCCAATATCTCGCTGGGCACCATGGCCAGCGATATTCGCATCGGCAACTGGCTGCTCGATCGTGCCAAGGGCTACTCCCTCGACTTTCTCGAGAATGGCCAGCTCAATATGTACGGGCTGGGTGGCTCGCTGATGGTCGACTACGAGCTCTTCTCCAAAACCCAGGATATCGATGCCGAGCTGCGCTACTCCTACCAGCACCTGCAGAGTTTTGGCAATACCTCGGAGAGCGTGCGTGGCAGCGCCGAGGCGGAGAACCTCGGCCTCTATCTGCGCCGCCGGGCGCCGGTGTTTGACTGGACCCTGCTTGATCGCCCGCTGCGCTATGTGATGGAGGGGGCGCGCACCGAATACCTCGGCGAGCAGCGTGGCCTGCTCGGCTTCAATGCCCTCAACTCGCTGGGGCTCGGCCTTGAGATCGACAGCAGCAAGTACGACATCATCGTCAGCCGCACCCGTCTGGTCGCCCGCTATATGTTCAGCAACAACACCCGCGGTTATTCGGTCGGACTGGCCATGAGCTTCTGATCTGAGCGGGATATGCGCGGGATAAAGAGAGATCGGGCGGCCTTTTCCGGGCTGGTTCCCGGCCACCAGCCCTGTCGTGACTCGATTCTGGAGGCGGTAACAGCCCAGATAGCTCTGAATTAATAAAGTAAAATGTTTATTAATTACCGTTCTATCCAGCCTGCAAGGGAGCGACTCAAGGAGCAAAGTAGCTTCCATCCACTCGAAAGGGCCGACAAACCGCCCCTCCGATCTGATGGCAATGGGTGATCGGGCCACAAAATGCCCTTTTTCACTCTCTCTGTTGCCGCCAATAAAAACGCCAGCCTTGCGGCTGGCGTTTTTGCAGAGCTGACTGCTTTTATTTCAGGTCGAAGCGGTCGTTGTTCATCACCTTGACCCAGGCCTTGACGAAGTCACGGACGAACTTCTCCTTGCCATCTTGCTGGGCATAGACCTCGGCGTAGGCACGCAGCACCGAGTTGGATCCAAACACCAGATCAACCCGGGTGGCGGTCCACTTCACCGCGCCGCTCTGGCGATCCACGATCTGGTAGCTGTTGCGGCCGGTCGGCTGCCAGCTATAGGCCATGTCGGTCAGGTTGACGAAGAAGTCGTTGCTAAGCACCCCGACCCGGTCGGTAAAGACGCCGTGGGCCGAACCGCCGTGGTTGGAGCCAAGCACCCGCATACCGCCGACCAGCACGGTCATCTCGCGGGCAGTAAGCCCCAGCAGCTGGGCACGGTCGAGCAGCATCTCCTCCGGCTGCACCTTGTAGTGCCCCTTCTGCCAGTTGCGGAAACCATCGTGCACCGGCTCAAGGAAAGCGAACGACTCGGCATCGGTCTGCCCGGCGCTGGCATCGCCGCGGCCCGGCGCAAAGGGGACGACGATATCAACGCCAGCCAGCTTGGCCGCCTGCTCCACCGCTGCGCTGCCGCCCAGCACAATCAGGTCGGCGATGCTGACCGGCTTGCTCAGGGTGGCCTGCAGGGCGATCAGGGCGTTGAGCACCTTCTCGAGGCGAGCGGGCTCGTTGCCTTCCCACGCTTTCATCGGCGCGAGGCGGATGCGGGCACCGTTGGCCCCGCCGCGATAATCGGAGCCGCGGAAGGTGCGGGCACTGTCCCACGCGGTAGCGATCAAATCGGCTGGTGCTACGCCGCAGGCCAGCAGCTTGGCCTTGAGCTCGCTCACCTCCTTATCGGAGAGCTGGTAATCCACCGCCGGTACCGGATCCTGCCACACCATGACTTCGCCCGGCACTTCCGGCCCCAGATAGCGGCTGCGCGGCCCCATGTCGCGGTGGGTCAGCTTGAACCAGGCGCGGGCAAAGGCGTCGGAGAAGAGGTCTTGATCCGCAGCGAAGCGCTCGGAGATCTCCCGGTAGACAGGGTCAAAGCGCAGCGCCATGTCCGCATCGGTCATGATGGGATTGCAGCGGATAGAGGGGTCTTCCACGTCCACCGGGCGATCTTCCTCCTTGATGGCGACTGGCTCCCACTGCCAGGCACCGGCCGGGCTCTTCTTCAGCCACCAGTCGTGGCCCAGCAGCATCTTGAAGTAGCCGTTGTCCCAGCGGGTCGGGTTGCTGGTCCAGGCCCCTTCAAGGCCGCTGGTCACCGTATCACGGCCGATACCGCGGCTCTCGTGGTTGATCCAGCCCAGCCCCTGCTCGTGCACATCCGCCCCTTCGGGAGCTGGCCCCAGTTTGGCTGCGCTGCCGTTGCCGTGGGCCTTGCCGACGGTGTGGCCACCGGCGGTGAGCGCCACGGTCTCTTCGTCATTCATCCCCATGCGGGCAAAGGTGACGCGCATGTCGTGGGCGGTTTTCAGAGGATCCGGGTTGCCATCCACCCCTTCCGGGTTGACGTAAATCAGCCCCATCATCACCGCCGCCAGCGGGTTCTCCAGATCCCGTTCACCGCTGTAACGGCTCCCTTCACTGCCGCTCGGCGCCAGCCACTCCTTCTCGGAACCCCAGTAGACATCTTTTTCCGGATGCCAGATGTCCTCGCGACCACCGGCAAAGCCGAAGGTCTTGAGTCCCATGGATTCATAGGCGACGTTGCCCGCCAGGATCATCAGGTCAGCCCAGGAGATCTTGCTGCCGTACTTCTGCTTGATCGGCCACAGCAGACGGCGCGCCTTGTCGAGGTTGCCGTTGTCGGGCCAGCTGTTGAGGGGGGCGAAACGCTGGTTGCCGGTGTTGGCACCGCCGCGGCCGTCGGTGGCGCGATAGCTGCCAGCGGAGTGCCAGGCCATGCGGATCATCAGGCCGCCGTAGTGGCCCCAATCGGCCGGCCACCAGGGCTGGCTGTCGGTCATCAGGGCATGGAGGTCAGCCTTGAGGGCATCGTAATCGAGACTGTTGAAGGCGTCGGCATAATCGAAAGTCTCATCCATCGGATTGGTCTTGCGGTCATGCTGATGCAGGATGTCGAGGTTGAGGGCATTGGGCCACCAGACTTGATGCTCCTGGCTGGCAGAGGTATTGGCACCGTGGGCAAAGGGGCACTGACCGGCCCCGCTAGCGTGTTTGTCCATCTTCAGATCCTCATTGTGGTCATAATGACGGCGAAACCCTTCGCTTCGCAGTTGAGACTAGCCTACCCCCCACCACTCACTTAAAAAACCGAATAAAAAAGTTCAATTCAATCTGGTTTTGCGATTGAACTATCTCGTCACCGGGTAACAAACAGAACAATGTAGGCGCTGGCAGAGTAGTAGTGGCATAGATCACACAAGCTTGTTGAACACACTGTTAACATGTGGCCATTGCACACCATCCGACAGCGTTGAAATGGACTTCACACCTGTTATTGCGGTTTTGCTGGGCCAGCTCTGGTATCTGCTGCCCCTGCTGCTGATTGTCACCCTGATCAAAACGCCCTGGTTCAAGGGGATGATCGGGGAGGCATTTATCAATCTCGGTATCCGGCTGTTTCTCGACCAGCGGGAGTACCATCTGCTCAAGAACGTGACCCTGCCGACCCCTGAGGGGAGCACCCAAATCGACCATGTGCTCGTTTCGCGCTTCGGGGTGTTTGTCATCGAGACCAAAAACATCAAGGGGTGGATATTTGGCAATCCGGCCCACAAGAGCTGGACGCAACAGCTCTTTCGCCGCAGACACAGCTTTCAAAATCCGCTGCGCCAGAACTATCTGCACCTGATGACGCTCAAATCCCTGCTGGGGCTGGCGGATCATCAGCTCCACTCGATCATCTACTTTATTGGCGACTGCACCTTTAAAACCCCGATGCCGGAAAACGTGATGAATCGTGGACTTATTCGCTATATCAAGGGCAAGACCACGCCCGTCTTGACCCCAGCCGAGGTCACCCGGGTGATCGATACCATCCAGCAGGGACGACTGACCGCCAATTGGCAGACCCATAAACAGCATGTGGCGCAGCTAAAGGCACGTCACAGCGATGCTCCCCACCCACCTTTGTCCATGACTGCTAAGCCGGTTGCCAATCAAGTCGTCAACGCCGCGCCCACCATTACCGAATCGCTCACCAAGCCAACTCCGCTATGCCCCAGATGCGGCAACCTGATGGTATTACGCACCGCCAAACGTGGGGATAACAGAGGCCATCAATTTTGGGGATGCAGTGGATACCCTAAATGCAGAAAAATTTTACCAAAAAACATTCAGTAAATTTATAACATGTGATTTTTGTTTATTAATACAAGGCATAAATAATGAACTCAGCGAAAATACACAATAAAATAATCATCAGGCAAAATTTACAGATCGGAGATTTAGATGCAGAAACAGATACAGACCTTCTCGATTCTTGCTTTATAGACAAAGGATATATTGAACAATTATGCGATGTGCACAGTCCAAAATCCATAATATTAGGTAGAACTGGGGCCGGTAAAAGCGCGATTCTTTATAAAATATCTCAAGCCACAGAGAAACATGTAAAAATAGACCCAAATGATATTTCAGTAAGATTTTTAGAATACTCCGACATTATCCAGTTTATGAATGCAATTGGTGTAAATCTAGACCTTTTTTATAGATTACTATGGCGACACATTCTTATTGTTGAGGTCTTGAAAATTCGATATGACATAAAGAATGACTTGGACAATCGAAATTTTCTTGACAGCATAACAAATTTCTTCAGAAAAGATGAGGTTAAAAATAAAGCAATTGAATATTTTAGAGAATGGGGGGATAAATTTTGGTTAGATACTGATGAGCATTTAAAAGTCATCACCAAAAAACTTGAGCATGATACAAAGGCAACACTAGGCGCAAAGTACAACAATGTAAATTTAAGTCTACAAGGAGCTAAGAAATTAAGCGATGAAGAAAAAGTTGAAGTAAAACAAAGAGCAAGTCAGATAGTTAGCGGGTTACAGATAAAAAAACTCAATGAAATGTTAGAGCTTTTATCTGTTCATTCATTCAATGACCCCAAAAACGCTTCTACATCCTTATAGATCAGCTTGATGAGCACTGGGCAAACACTGAGACACGATGCAGATTCATAAGGGCTCTTATTGAGGAAATTAAAACTTTTAGAAAATTAGAGAATGTAAAAATTATCGCAGCTATGCGGAAAGATCTTCTTGATTTAGTCTTTGATATGACGAGAAGCCCTGGATTCCAAGAGGAAAAATATGAATCTTATATCCTGCAAATTCACTGGGATAAGGGTGAGCTGCGAGAGTTAATTGAAAGAAGAATTAATGAGGTTTTCCGTAAGCAATATACTAAAGAGCAAATATCATTTGATGATATATTTCCAACAGCAAAGAAGGGGAAAGATCAAACATCTGCAGACTTCATTCTCGAAAGAACTCTCTATAGACCAAGGGATGTTTTACAATTTATAAATGAATGTTTTAAATCCGCATACGGTAGAGATTGCGTTTCTTGGCGAGCTATCTATGCCGCAGAGGCTCAATACTCAGAAAAACGACTCAAATCACTTAAAGAAGAATGGGGGGAAATATACCCATCATTCGATGACACAGTAGAAATATTGAGAGGTCTACCACATACATTTACTCGGTCTGTACTAAGCGGCCCTCGTTTAGACAATGTAATTTCAGATTTATGCGCACAAAACAATAATGATCCATGTGTTATTTCTTCTAAGGAGTATTTAGAAACTACTGGTGAAACGAAATTAACTGAAGTACTCAACAGAATGTTAATTTGTCTTTATCATGTTGGGGCAATTGGCATAAAAATGAGTTCACTTAGTACATTTATATGGTCTTTCCTAGATCAAACCTCCGTATCAAGAGGTGAGGTTAAAAGAGCACAACAACTAAAAATACATAAGATGCTATACCGATCTCTAGATGTTGATGTTGATGGGCATACAAGATTTGACCCTATTGATGATGACGTAAACTAACATGTAATTCATTTTGGAGAACGTATCCCATACAAACTTAATTTCCTCCCTATTTATAGCCTTGGCGGCCAATTGGCCGCCCTTGTTGTGTTTCTTAGCGAATGGTCGCCATCTGCCGCACGCAGCGTTGCTCCCTGTCATCCACCCGCTTGGCAAACCAGGCGGTGGTGAGGTTGCGGGTGATCTTGGGGCTTTTAAGCTGAATACCCGGCAGGATGGCGCGGGGTAGCCGCTTGCCCGCTTTCTGGTCTGCCAGCGTAAACACGCGATGATAGAGGTCGCTCTGGCCAAATTCGGCGGTATCGCCGAGTTTCAGGCTCTGGTGGATCGCCTGCTGGCTCATATTGATCCGGCTGGCGATGGTATAGACCGCAAGTTCCGTCTTGCCCGGCAGTTCGGAGTCGTAGCGGATCAGATCGCCATCCAGAGCCAGCGGGGTACCGCTCAAACGGCTGACGGCGGCCTGAAAAGCGGCGTTGCGACTTGCATACCAGCCGGCGTTGAAGTCGGCGAAACGGTAGAGGGTATCGGGGTACTCCGCCTCATAGCCGAAGATATGTTTGGTACCAAACCAGATACCGCCACGGCGGGTAAAGACTTCGTGGCGGATGGACTCCTTGACCGGATAGGGGTACCCGCGGGTATTGGCCTCGGCAAAGGCGATGCTCACCTGCATCGGGCCGCCGGTATGCACCGGGTTCATGTTGCCAAACAGGGTCTTGCCCATCGGCAGCATGCTGATCATGTCCTCGAAAATTTCGCTCATCTCCCGCTCGGTGCGAAGCGCATCGATGCGCTCGGCATAGCTCTTGCCGGTCGGCGAGTTGATGGAGAGCGCGGCCCGCACCATAAACTCGGGGATCAGCAGCTTGGCCGCCCGCGAGTTGATCTCCTTCCAGGCGATCTTGCCAAGGCCCGGCACCACAGGGTCGGCCTGATAGGTCGCCTCCTGCTCCGCCACCGCCAGCACGGTACAGACGTTGTGATCGTTGACTGTCACCCCCTGGGTAGTGAGCGCCGTCACCACATCGTTGGCCCACCCCTGCTTGTCGACCACATGGCGGGGCAGAAACCTCACGATGCGGCTCTTCATGTCCGCCGGCTTGCGCGGCTGCATGGCTGGCGGGGTCGCTTTTTTGGCAGGCGTAGTCGCGCCTGTTGTGTCGCCAGGCGCCGGGGCAGAAGCGGGATCGCTGGCACAGCCGGCCAGCAGCAAGGGGATCAACAGCGCCAGCGTGCGCATGGCAGGGGAAACAGAAAAGAGAGAGAGCGTCATCGAATATCCGGTACTGAGGCTGGAGGCAAACCCGCTAGGCGGCGGGCGCACACATGATGGCTCATTGTAGAGAATTGATCCACAAGGCTAAAGTCCCATCGCCTCGCCCCTCTCCCTGACCAGAAAGGGGTTGCCGCAACAGGAGCGCCCCCAGATATGACCCGACAACAGGTATGACCCGACCAAAGACATGGGCTTTTATCGAGAGTTGTTTACATTTAGAATGCCGCCGCCAGGATGCTCACGGTATGGACCCTATGGATACGCTCGCCCCTCTCTTTGCTTACGTGCAGCAGTGGCTGCTCACTCCGCTCTGGCACTGCCTGACCGGATTGTTTGACTTCAACGGGCGGCTTGGACTCCCCTTCCTGCTGATATCCGGCCTTATTGCCTACCTCCTCTACCGTATGCGCCGGCGCCAGCAGGGCCCTGCAGCTGGCAGTTTCGCCGGTTTTCTCGGCGGCCGGGCCATCTGGCTGCATCCCTCCGCCCTGCTCGATTACCAGTACTATCTGGTGCGCGCCCTGCTCCATGTGGCCCTGATCGTGCCGATCCTGACTCTGCTCAACCCCTGGCTTTTGCAGGCAACAGATATTACCTCCGCGCTCACCCGTCTGTGGGGTGAGCGTCCCCGTCTGGCCGAGGCGAGCTGGCTGATGATGCTTTATGGCCTCGGGGTATTTCTGGTCAGCGATTTCGTCCACTACTGGCTGCACCGTGTATTTCACAGCCGCTGGCTGTGGGAGTTTCACAAGGTGCACCACAGCGCCACCGTGCTGGTGCCGCCGACCGCCAGTCGCATTCATCTGGTGGAAAAGCTCTCTGAAATCCTGCTCAAGGGGTGCGCTCTCGCCCTCTACTCCGGCGCATTCTACTGGCTGTGCGGCAGCTCCGTGCGTCCCTACACCCTGTTTGGGGTGAGCTATCTGGTGCTGATCTTCAACTCGCTGGCCGCCAATTTGCGCCATAGCCATATCTGGCTGTCGTTTGGCCCGCGGCTGGAGCATATCTTCAACAGCCCGGCCCAGCACCAGATCCACCACAGCCGGGATCCCCGCCACTTTAACCACAACTTTGGTATCAACCTGTCGCTGTGGGACTGGTGGTACGGCACTCTTTACGTCACCAACCACCAGCCAGAGCCCCTCACCTTCGGAGTGGGCCCAAAAGACAATGTGCGCTACAGCCGCCTGGGCGCGCTGATCCTGCGCCCCTTTCTGGTCACGGCCCGCAAGCTGTGGCATGCCCTGCCCCGTCCTCGCAGCCGCAAACCGCAGCCTGATTTACGGTAGTTACGCTCTTCGCCCCATAAGTCCGCGCCTCGCAGCACCCAACCCGTCGTCATAAAAAAGCCCCCGCCATTGCTGGCGGGGGCTTGTTATCTATGCGGAGCGAGTCTGGCTCGCTCGCAGAGCGTTAGCGGTTGTTCACCCGCTCGTGCAACTCCTGCACCGAGTTGACGCTGGCAGTGGCATCCACGCTGATGGCCATGCAGGTCGCGAATGCCTCGTTCATGGTGGTGGTATACGCCACCTTGTTCTGCAGGGCGGCGCGGCGCAGCTGCTTGGAGTCCTCGATGGCCACCCGCCCTTCGGCGGTGTTGACGATGTAGGTGTACTCGCCATTCTTGATGCGGTCGAGAATGTGCGGGCGACCTTCGTGCACCTTGTTGACCAGACGCGGGTTGATGCTCGCCTCGCCAAGCGCCACTGCGGTGCCGTGGGTGGCGTCGAGCTCGTAACCCAGCTCCAGCAGCTTGGCGGCCAAATCGACCACTTGCGCCTTGTCACTGTGACGCACAGACAAGAGGGCACGACCCTCTTTCGGTACGGCGTGGTTGGCACCCAGCTGCGCCTTGGCATAGGCCTCGGCAAAGCTGCTGCCTACACCCATCACCTCACCGGTAGAGCGCATCTCCGGCCCCAGCAGCGGGTCAACACCCGGGAACTTGGCGAACGGCAGCACCACCTCTTTCACCGAGTAGTAGGGCGGGATGATCTCTTTGGTAAAGCCCTGCTCTTTCAGGCTCTGACCAGCCATCACGCGGGCGGCAATCTTGGCTAGCGGCGCACCGGTCGCCTTGGAGACGAACGGCACGGTACGGGCGGCACGCGGGTTCACCTCGATGAGGTAGATGTCATTGCCCTTGACCGCGAACTGCACGTTCATCAGGCCGATAACGCCGAGCTCCAGTGCCAGTTTGCGCACCTGCTCGCGGATCTCATCCTGAATCTTCTTGGACAGGGTGTAGGGCGGCAGGGAGCAACCGGAGTCACCGGAGTGGATACCGGCCTGCTCGATGTGCTCCATGATGCCGCCGATGACTACATCGGTACCGTCGCAGATGGCATCCACGTCCAGCTCGGTGGCATCGTCCAGGAAGCGGTCCAGCAGTACCGGCGATTCGTTGGAGACGCTCACCGCCTCGGCGAAGTAGCGACGCAGGTCGGTCTCGTCGTAGACGATCTCCATGGCGCGGCCACCCAGCACGTAGGAGGGGCGAACCACCAGCGGGTAGGTGATGCGCTCGGCCACCACAACCGCCTGCTCCAGCGCGGTGACAGTGCCGTTTTCCGGCTGCTTGAGGCCGAGGCGCTCAACCGCGGACTGGAAGCGTTCGCGGTCTTCGGCGCGGTCGATGGCATCCGGGCTGGTACCGATAATCGGCACGCCGTTGGCTTCGAGCGCACGGGCCAGTTTCAGCGGGGTCTGACCACCGTACTGGACGATGACGCCCTTGGGTTTTTCGATGCGCACGATTTCCAGCACATCTTCCAGGGTCACCGGCTCGAAGTAGAGGCGATCCGAGGTGTCGTAATCGGTAGATACGGTCTCCGGGTTGCAGTTGACCATGATGGTCTCGTAACCGTCTTCGCGCAGGGCCAGCGCCGCGTGCACGCAGCAGTAGTCAAACTCGATGCCCTGACCGATACGGTTCGGGCCGCCACCGATGACCATGATCTTGTCACGGTTGCTCGGGGCCGCTTCGCACTCCTCGTCATAGCTCGAATACATGTAGGCGGTGTTGGTGGCGAACTCGGCGGCGCAGGTATCGACCCGCTTGTAGACCGGGAAGATATTGTGGCGGGCACGCAGCTTGCGCACTTCGCCTTCGGCCACTCCGAGGATCTTGGCCAGACGCGCATCGGCAAAGCCCTTGCGCTTGAGGGCGCGCAGGAAGTCCGCATCGAGACCGGCCATGCCGCGCTCTTTCACCTCTTCTTCCAGTTTCACCAGCTCTTCAATCTGCACCAGGAACCAGGGGTCAATCTTGGTCAGCTTGAAGATGCCGTCCATGGAGAGGCCGGCACGGAAGGCATCGGCGATGTAGAAGATACGCTCGGCACCAGCATCCTGCAGCTCGTGACGGATGCGGGTCAGGGAGTCCGGGGCGTTCAGATCCACCATGGGGTCGAAGCCCGCCTTGCCGGTCTCGAGACCACGCAGCGCCTTGTGCAGGGACTCCTGGAAGTTGCGACCGATGGCCATCACTTCACCGACCGACTTCATCTGGGTCGTCAGGCGGTCATTGGCACCAGCGAATTTTTCGAAGTTGAAGCGCGGGACCTTGGTGACCACGTAGTCGATGGCCGGCTCGAAGGAGGCCGGGGTGCGGCCACCGGTGATGTCGTTCATCAGCTCGTCGAGGGTGTAACCGATGGCGAGCTTGGCTGCGATCTTGGCGATGGGGAAACCGGTCGCCTTGGAGGCCAGCGCGGAGGAGCGCGACACCCGCGGGTTCATCTCGATGATGACCATGCGGCCATCTTTCGGGTTGATACCGAACTGGACGTTGGAGCCGCCGGTCTCGACGCCGATTTCGCGCAGCACCGCCATGGAGGCGTTGCGCATCAGCTGGTACTCCTTGTCGGTCAGCGTCTGGGCTGGCGCGACCGTGATGGAGTCACCGGTGTGGATACCCATGGGGTCGAAGTTTTCGATGGCGCAGACGATGATGCAGTTGTCGTTGCGATCCCGCACCACCTCCATCTCATACTCTTTCCAGCCAATCAGCGACTCATCGATGAGCAGCTCTTTGGTCGGCGACAAGTCCAGACCGCGCTCGCAGATCTCGACGAACTCTTCGGTGTTGTAGGCGATGCCGCCACCTGAGCCGCCCATGGTAAAGGAGGGACGGATGATGCAGGGGAAGCCGACCATCTGCTGCACGCCCCACGCCTCTTCCATGTTGTGGGCGATGCCGGCACGCGGGCACTCCAGGCCAATGCTGCGCATCGCCTTGTCAAAACGGGAGCGGTCTTCGGCCTTGTCGATGGCATCGGCGGTGGCACCGATCATCTCGACACCGAACTCGGCCAGCACGCCATGCTTCTCCAGTGCCAGAGCGCAGTTGAGCGCAGTCTGGCCGCCCATGGTGGGCAGAATGGCGTCCGGGCGCTCTTTCTTGATGATTTCGCGTACCACTTCCCAGGTGATGGGCTCGATGTAGGTGGCGTCCGCCATCTCCGGATCGGTCATGATGGTGGCCGGGTTGGAGTTGACCAGAATGACGCGGTAGCCCTCCTCGCGCAGGGCTTTGCACGCCTGGGCGCCGGAGTAGTCAAATTCGCAGGCCTGGCCGATGACGATGGGGCCGGCGCCGAGGATCAGGATGCTCTGAAGGTCGTTACGTTTTGGCATGAAACTCTTTCCTCTATTCCTTAGGCGCGATACTGCTTAATCAATTCAATAAAGTGGTCAAAGAGACCGGCACAATCGTGCGGGCCCGGGCTCGCTTCGGGGTGACCCTGAAAGCTGAAGGCCGGACGGTCGGTGCGATGGATGCCTTGCAGCGACCCGTCGAACAGGGAGACGTGGGTGGCGCGCAGGCAATCCGGCAGGCTGTTCTCATCCACCGCAAAGCCGTGGTTCTGGGCGGTGATCATCACTGTGTTGTCGTCGAGGCTCTTCACCGGGTGGTTGGCACCGTGGTGGCCAAACTTCATCTTGACGGTCTTGGCACCGGAGGCCAGACCCAGCAGCTGGTGACCCAGACAGATGCCAAACACCGGGGTATTGGTGCCGAGGAAGGTCTCGATGGCTTCGATGGCATAGTCGCACGGCTCGGGGTCGCCGGGGCCGTTGGAGAGGAAGATGCCATCCGGGTTCAGCGCCAGTACCTCGGCAGCCGGTGTCTTGGCCGGAACTACGGTCAGGCGGCAACCACGGTCAACCAGCATCCGCAGAATGTTGCGCTTGACGCCGAAATCGTAGGCCACCACGTGGTATTTCAGCTGGTCGGCATCCGGGGTGACGTGCCCCTTGCCAAGCTGCCAGCTCCCTTCGGTCCAGTTGTACGCTTCACCAACCGTCACCTCTTTGGCCAGATCCATCCCCTTCAGACCGGGGAAGGCGCGGGCCTGTTCGAGTGCATAGGCTTCATCAACCTGTTTGCCCGCCAGAATGCAGCCAGCCTGGGCGCCTTTTTCGCGCAGGATGCGGGTCAGTTTGCGGGTGTCGATGTCGGCGATGCCAACGATGTTGTGAGACTTGAGGTATTCGGAGAGGGATTGCTGATTGCGGAAATTGGAGGCAAGTATCGGAAGGTCCCGGATGATCAATCCCTGAGCATGGATTTGACTGGACTCTTCATCTTCGCTGTTGGTGCCGGTGTTGCCTATATGGGGGTAAGTGAGGGTGACTATCTGACGGGAATAAGAGGGATCGGTGAGGATTTCCTGATAGCCCGTCATCGACGTATTGAAAACCACTTCACCAACGGAACATCCCTCGGCGCCTATCGACACGCCTTTGAATACAGTTCCATCTTCCAGCACTAGCAATGCAGTGTGATTCAAGACAACCTCCAGTTATTTAGCTTTAAATTCAGCAATTTACCTGGGTGTTGCGGGCTCGGTTCCGGCCTTGGACAGGACTCGAACCCGGCAGATTTCTGGCAAATTGGGCGCATTCTACTTAAAAAAAGTGGCATTTCAACGTCTTTTCTTAGATGAAATGCATCTAAATTCAATAAAAAGGCAACATTACCCATTATCTATGCACTCAATTGCTTTTCAAGCCCCTACGGTAAAAGAAAATTTGAAATCAGACCAAAAACCTTCACAAACCACAACAAAATAGACAAAAGGTAACTTTAAATCATTTTAAAACAACAAATTAAAATCAACGCAAAGAATAATCCAAGTGAAGAAAGGTGCCTTTTACGTGTGGTTTTGTTGACACACAAAACAGCAAACGTTTTTCCATGTTTGAATTTTTAGTCCATTTTGAGTGATGTGAAAAAATGGCTACAGATGCCGTAAATGCATCAAAGATTGTTACCTCGCAATGACATTTCACGGCGATAAAAGGAGTGAACAAAATGAAATGATTGTTTTTGCCTGACTGAATCAAAAGAAGCGTACTAACCAGCATTTGTGTAACTTTCTGTTCAGCAAACAGCAAAAACCCCGGCAAGCCGGGGTTTGGTCAGACAGGATGATCAGACAGACTAAAGTGGAGTAATCACTTCAGATTGAGCACATCCTGCATGTCATAAAGACCGGCGCCCTGCTGGCGCAGCCACTTGCCGGCGCGCACTGCACCGTTGGCAAAGGTAAGACGGCTGGAGGCCTTGTGACTGATCTCCACCCGCTCGCCGATGTCGGCAAACATGACGGTGTGCTCACCCACCAGATCGCCGGCGCGGATGGTGGCAAAGCCGATGGTGTTGCGATCCCGCTCGCCGGTGATCCCCTCGCGGCCATAAACAGCGCACTCTTTCAGATCCCGGCCCAGCGTCTTGGCCACTACCTCGCCCATGGAGAGGGCAGTGCCGGACGGCGCATCCACCTTGTGTCTGTGGTGCCCTTCGATGATCTCGATATCGGTATAGTCGCCCATTACCTTGGCGGCCTGCTCCAGCAGTTTGAACACCAGATTGACCCCGACCGAGTAGTTGGAGGCGAACACGATACCGATCTGCTTGCCCGCCTCTTTAAGGGCGGCTTTACCTGCCTCGTCAAAGCCGGTGGTGCCAATCACCATCTGCTTGTTATGGGCCAGCGCAAAGGCCAGATTGGCCAGGGTCACCTCGGGGCGGGTGAAGTCGATGATAAGGTCAAACTGGTCGCGCACCTTGTCGAGGCTGTCGCTGATGGCCACACCCAGATGACCCAGCCCGTTGAGATCGCCAGCATCCAGACCGATCACCGCCGACCCCGGCCGCTCCAGCGCCGCGCCAACCACCACCCCTTCGGTGTTGGTGACAGCCTCCAGCAGCACCTTGCCCATACGACCATTACAGCCCATCACGGCCACACGGATCGGATTGTCCATCTCCACCCTCTCATCTCTTTATTATGGAAAGAGACCGTTTTACCAGCCTGCGTCTGCTTTGAAAAGCCCGCCGTGCGCCAGCTGACGGCACCGACAAATAGACAGACTTTTCTTTTAAATCCGAATATTTAACGGATTTAATCAGAACAACCAAATCGACCGATAAAAAACCTTATCCATCTGGACGTCTATCTTGACCGGGCAGGGTTGACTCACTACTGTGGGCCCCCCGATGCGGCAGGATGCCTGCGCTGTTTTCCCCTATCCCGACCCGATAAAGGCACAAAGCAGTTCACGACAGGAGGTCATTGTTCAATTTCAGAGGAACACATGATCCAGACCCAACCCAGTGCCAGGGCCTTGCTGCCGCTACTGGTCTTTCTCGCACTCTTCATCGGTACCGGTACCTGGCTGACCCTGCAAGGGGTCGAGTTCGCCTTCTATCAACTGCCCGCCCCTGTTGCCGCCCTGCCTGCCGTGATGCTGGCCCTGCTGCTGGGCAAAGAGGGCTTCAACAGCAATCTGGAGACCTTCTTCAAAGGGGTCGGCCACAGCAACATCATGGCGATGTGCCTTATCTATCTGCTGGCGGGCGCCTTTGCCAGCGTGGCAAAGGCCACCGGCGGCGTTGACGCCACCGTGGCGCTCGGTCTGTCGCTTATCCCCGGCTGGGCCCTGCTGCCCGGGTTGTTCCTCATCTCCGCCTTTATCGCCACTGCCATGGGTACCTCCATGGGCACCATAGGTGCCGTGGCGCCGGTGGCCCTCGGCGTGGCGCAGGCGGCCGGTATTGATCCTGTGCTGATGGCAGGCACCATCCTCTCCGGCGCCATGTTTGGCGACAACCTCTCCATCATCTCCGACACCACCATCGCGGCGACCCGCAGCCAGGGATGCGAGATGAAGGACAAGTTCCGCGAGAACTTCAAGATTGCCGCCCCTGCCGCCATTGCGGTGATCCTGCTCTATCTGGCGCTCGGCTCCGTCGGCGCGGCGCCCGCCAAGGCCGGGGCAGTTGACCTGCTCAAGGTGATGCCCTACCTGCTGATCCTCGGTCTGGCGCTCTCTGGCATGAACGTGTTCGTGGTGCTGGGGATCGGCATTGTCGCCGCTGGCGCCGTCGGCATGATCAATGGCTACGCCATCGGCCAGTTCAGCAAGGATATCTATCAGGGCTTTACCGGCATGCAGGAGATCTTCCTGCTCTCCATGCTCATCGGTGGCCTCGGCGCCCTGATGGAGCGTCAGGGTGGACTGGCCTGGATAAGCGATCGCATCGGCGCCCTGATTGCCCGCTTTACCCGCAGCCACCATGGCGAGCAGAACGAGAAAGCGGCCGAGCTCGGCATCGCCGGAGTTGTGAGCCTCACCAACCTCTGCACCGCCAACAATACCGTCGCCATTATCGTTGCGAGCAAGGTCGCCCGCGATCTGGCCGAACATCACGGCGTCACCCCGCGCCGCGCCGCCTCCATGCTGGATATCTTCTCCTGCGTGATCCAGGGTCTCATCCCCTGGGGGGCACAGGCGCTGCTGCTGGGCTCCATCTTCGCCCTGTCACCGCTGGCGGTAGTGAGCATGAGCTTCTACCCGATGGCGCTGGCACTGGCCGCGCTGGTCGCCGTCTTTGTCAAACACCAGATGCGCCAGCGTTGATCCTGTGGGTACCGGCCCTCGTCGGTACCCGCTTTTCACCCCGTCCCCACGAGAGAATATGTTAAGGTAAGGGCCATGTACGCCCTGCCGTCCATTGCAGTCAGCCCGGAGGTTCCCCATGCAAGAGTCCCAGCCCGAACGTCAATCTCTTCGCCAACTGGTACGTCAACGCAGAAAGAGCCTTAGCCCGCTCGAACAGCAACAGGCAGCCCAACAGCTGCTGAGCCAGTTCAAACAGCACCCCGAGATCCTCGCCGCCAAGCGCATTGCCCTCTATCTGGCCAATGACGGGGAGATCAACCCCCTACCCGCCATCCACTGGCTGTGGGCCCAGCAGAAAGAGGTCTATCTGCCGGTGCTCCACCCCTTTACCCCCGGTCACCTGCTCTTCTTGCGCTACACCGCCACCAGCCCCATGGTGCGCAATCGCTACGGCATCGAAGAGCCCGAGCTGGATATGCAGCAGGTGGTGCCCCATAGCACGCTGGATCTCATCTGCACCCCGCTGGTCGCTTTCGATGGCGACGGCAATCGCCTCGGCATGGGGGGCGGCTACTACGATCGTACCCTCGCCATCTGGCATGAGCACAGGATGGGCCCCAAGCCGTTGGGGATTGCCCACGACTGTCAACAGGTGGATGCGGTACCGCAGGAAGTGTGGGATGTGCCGCTGCCGCAGATCATCACCCCGAGCCGTTGCTGGCGCTTTGAATAGGCTGTTTTGGGCCAGCTGACCCGGCTTTGTGCGCGCAAACGCAGAATAAACAGGCAAACGATTTACTTCCTGCCCCTTTTTGCCCCGGAACGTGAGCAACATGGTCGCGACGGGCTACGGGGTTGGATATAATGCGCCCGCTTTTTTCTTAAGGAACGATCATGACTCAAGATGAAATGAAGAAGGCGGCCGGTTGGGCTGCGCTCAAGTATGTGGTTCCCGGCACCATCGTCGGGGTGGGCACCGGCTCTACCGTCAACCACTTTATCGACGCGCTGGCGACCATGAAGGACGAGATCAAGGGGGCGGTATCCAGCTCCGTGGCCTCTACCGAACGCCTCAAGGGCTTCGGCATCACCGTGTATGATCTCAACGAGATCGACGCCCTCTCCGTCTACGTGGATGGCGCCGACGAGATCAACGGCACCCGCGACATGATCAAGGGCGGCGGCGCAGCCCTGACCCGCGAGAAAATTGTCGCCGCCGTGGCCGACAAGTTCATCTGCATCATCGACAACACCAAAACCGTCGACGTGCTGGGCCAGTTCCCGCTGCCGGTCGAGGTGATCCCCATGGCCCGCGAATACGTCGCCCGCGAGATCAAGAAGCTGGGCGGCAACCCGGTCTGGCGTGAAGGCGTGGTGACCGACAACGGCAACCACATCCTGGATGTGAAGGATATGGCCATTACCGACGCCAAAGGGCTGGAAGTACAGCTCAACGCCATCGTTGGCGTGGTCACCAACGGCCTGTTCGCCCACCGTGGCGCAGACGTGGTGGTGATCGGCACCCCGGAAGGCGTGGTTATCCAGTAATCCCCCCGTGGATGCAAGACGGCGCCTCATGGCGCCGTTTTTATTTATTCCTCAACAAGTTGCAAAGCTCCGTTTACAACAATCGTTGATAACTTCAAAGAATTTGACTTTCGTCACAAATATTCCCTCTCCCAAACGTTTTTGCTACTTTACGGTTTTCTTCGCACACCAAATCTGCACTTACGTTTGCACATACAGAGGGATCGTCATGACCGCCAAGTTTTCATTGGACAAGGATAAAATCAAGGTACTGCTGCTGGAGGGGGTTCACCCCAACACCGTAGAGACCTTTCGTGCCGCAGGTTACACCAGTGTGGAGTATCTCAAGACCTCGCTCTCCGAAGAGGAGCTGATCGAGCAGATCCGTGACGTGCATTTCATCGGGCTGCGCTCGCGCACCCAGATCACCGAGAAGGTGCTCGACGCCGCCAGCAAGCTGGTCGCCATCGGCTGCTTCTGCATCGGTACCAATCAGGTCGAGCTGGAAGCGGCCCAGATCCGCGGCATTCCGGTTTTCAACGCCCCCTTCTCCAACACCCGCTCGGTCGCCGAGCTGGTTCTGGGCGAGATCCTGCTGCTGCTGCGCGGCATCCCCGAGAAGAACGCCAAGTGCCATCGCGGAGTATGGGAGAAGCTGGCCAACCGCTCGGTGGAAGCGCGCGGCAAGAAGCTCGGCATCATCGGCTACGGCCATATCGGCACCCAGCTTGGCATCATCGCCGAGAGCATCGGCATGAAGGTCTACTACTACGACATCGAGAACAAGCTCTCGCTGGGTAACGCCATTCAGGTGCCGAGCATGGTCGAGCTGCTCAATATGTCTGACGTCATCAGCCTGCACGTGCCGGAAACCTCCTCCACCAAGAACATGATCGGTGCCGAGCAGCTGCGGATGATGAAACCGGGCGCCATCTTCATCAACGCCGCCCGCGGTACCGTGGTGGATATCGACGCGCTGGCTGACGTCATCAAGAGCGGCCATATTGCCGGCGCCGCCATCGACGTCTTCCCGGTCGAGCCCAAGTCCAATGACGAGGAGTTCCAAAGCCCGCTGCGTGGCCTGGAGAACGTGATCCTGACCCCGCACATCGGTGGCACCACCCATGAAGCGCAGGAGAACATCGGGCTGGAAGTGGCCAACAAGCTGGTCAAATACTCCGACAACGGCTCCACCCTCTCTGCAGTCAACTTCCCGGAAGTGTCGCTGCCGGGCCACAAGGGCTCCAGCCGCCTGCTGCACATTCACCGCAACCAGCCGGGCGTGATGAACCAGATCAACCAGATCTTCGCCGAAGAGGGGATCAACATCGCCGGTCAATACCTGCAGACCAGCAGCCATATCGGCTACGTGGTGATCGACGTGGAGACCGAGCACAGCGAGAAGGCGCTCGCCAAGCTCAAGGAGATCAACGGCACTATCCGTGCCCGCATCCTCCACTGATAAGCCCTTATCTGCGCAGTAAAAAGCCCGTCGTGATGACGGGCTTTTTTATGTTGCAGAGCCTAAATCGTGTTCGCTCCCTTCTCCCCTCGCGGGAGAAGGGGGACAAGATATGTGCTCTACCACAATCCCAACAGATTGCGCCCCACCAGCGCCCCCCACACCAGCGCATTGAGAGCCAGCGCGATAAAGACGGCGGCAGAGCCGAGATCTTTGGCGCGGCCGGAGAGCTCGTGATGCTCGGGGCCGATGCGATCGACCACCGCCTCGACGGCGGAGTTGAGCACCTCGACGATCACCACCAGCCAGCTGATGATGATGAGCAGCAGGATCTGGTTGAGGGAGTCGCCAATCCAGAAGGCCAGCGGCATCAACAGCAGGATCAGCATCAGCTCCTGCCGAAACGCCGCCTCGTTGATCCAGGCTGACCTGAGTCCTTTCATGCTGTAACCGGCTGCATTGATGATGCGGGTGACCCCGGTTGCCCCTGGCTTTGCCACGCTATCTACCTCATTTGGAATCGATTTTGGCTTCACATCCTATCAGAGCCCCCCAAGGTTTCAATCGGTGGACTTTTGCTTTATTTTATCCCTTTGCATTTTCGCCCCCTGCGGCTGACACCACCCACTCGAGACTTGAGTTGTATGTCCATTCACACAGATGAATTGCGCACCCGTCGCCTGGAGTCACTGATCACTCCGAGCGAGCTTGCCCACGCGTTTCCGATCACCGACACCGTTGCCCAGAATCTGCTGGATGCCCGTCGCGAAGTGGAGGCCATTCTGGCCGGAGAAGATCAGCGCCTGCTGGTCATTGTCGGCCCCTGCTCCATACACGATCCTGCGGCCGCCCGCGAATATGCCCAGCGCCTCAACGCCCTGCGCGAGCAGTATAAAGAGAGCCTCTGCATCGTGATGCGCACCTATTTCGAAAAGCCGCGCACCATCGTCGGCTGGAAAGGGCTCATCAACGATCCGCGCCTCGATGGCAGCTTCGATGTCAACGAAGGGCTGAAACTGGCGCGCAAGCTGCTGGTCGATATCAATGAGCTCGGCATGCCCACCGCCACCGAGTTCCTCGACATGGTGACCGGCCAGTATATTGCCGACCTCATCACCTGGGGCGCCATCGGCGCGCGTACCACCGAATCCCAGGTACACCGCGAGATGGCCTCAGCCCTCTCCTGCCCGGTCGGCTTCAAGAACGGCACCGACGGCAACACCCGCATCGCCATCGATGCGGTGCGCGCAGCCCGCCACAGCCACATCTTTTACTCCCCGGACAAGGACGGCAAGATGACCATCTACCGCACCGCCGGCAACCCCTTTGGTCATGTGATCCTACGTGGCGGCCACCGCCCCAACTACGACACCGCCAGCATCGACGAAGCGTGCGAAGCGCTGGCCGATGTGGGCCTGCCGGAGCGGCTGGTAGTCGATTTCAGCCACGGCAACAGCATGAAGGATCACCGCCGTCAGCTGCTGGTGGCACAGGATATCTGCGATCAGCTGCGCCGCGGCCGCACCGGCATCGCCGGTATCATGGCCGAGAGCTTCCTGGTGGAAGGGCGGCAGGATGTGGAGAACGGCTGCGCCGCGACCTTTGGCCAGAGCATCACCGATGCCTGCCTGTCGTGGAGCGACACGGAAACCCTGCTGACCATGCTGGCAGAAGCCGCGCAGGTACGCCTGAGCAAGCTGGCGCGCTAACCCGCGTTACCCGAGATACACAAAGGGCCGGATATCCGTGATATCCGGCCCTTCTTTTTTTGCCTGGCCACCCTTATCCATTCGCACAATCCCTCCCGTCAGATCGGGCAACCCACTCACAGGGCCCGCCACCGCCTGCAAACGGCCGACTCGCTACCAACACGATGGGCATAAATTGAATTTATGGATTTTCCCTAGATGACCAAACTTTTACTTATACCGAGCCATTGACCGCTCAGGCTGCTCACGATTGGTCGCAACGGGCACCCAGAGAGCACCCTCCGATCAGGGAGATGGGTTAGCAACCGGTATAAGGTGGCAAATCGTGAAGCAGGGAGCCCCTGCAGCGGGCAATACAGGCACCGAGGCGCCGGTGTCGGCGCCTCCGTCACTTACAGCGTGGGCATAAACCAGACCCGCCCCGCCGCTTCGATGCGGTCGGTGCGGATCTGGAACACCTGCTCCAGCAGCGCCTCATCCACCAGCTCGACGCCCCCCTCACGCACCACGCTGCCCTGTTGCAGGCAGAGAATGCGGTCTGCCCAGTCGATGGCCAGATTGATATCGTGGATGGCGAGCACCACCAGCAGTCCCTGCCCGGCCAGCTTCTTCAGCAAGCGCAACAGCGCCAGCTGATGATGCAGGTCGAGCCCTGCCAGCGGCTCATCCAGCAGTAGCGCCTTGCCGGTCGGGTTGAGGCTCGGCCACACCTGCAGCAGGGTGCGGGCAATCAGCACCCGCTGCTGCTCGCCCCCCGACAGCCGACTGAAGTCGCGGGCAAGCAGCGCTTCCAGCTCCAGCGCCTCGCACAGCGCCTTGATCGCCTCGTTCTGTTTGGCAGGCGCAACCCCCTGATCGAGCCCCAGACTCAGCACCTGAAACACCGGGATATGAAACAGCTGGGGTTGGCGCTGGGGCAACATGGCGCGCCGCTGCGCCAGCTCCGGCCAGCTCAGCGCCGCGATCGGCTCGCCACCGATCTGCACACTCCCGCCAGCCGGCAAGATGCCGGCCAGGGCACCAAGCAGGGTCGATTTGCCACTGCCGTTGGGGCCGAGCAGGGCCACCAGCTGGCCGTCCTGCCAGACGATATCGAGGGGGGCGAGTCGGTTGGCGACGGTGAGCCCCTGCGCGGCCAGCAGGGGAAGGCTTGGGCGCAGTTCATCACGAGGCGGCATGGGCATCTTGTCTCAGCAGCAGATAGATAAAGAGCGGCGCACCGACCGAGGCGGTGATAACGCCGATGGGCAGCTCGCCGGCATTCAAGGCAGAGCGTGCCACCAGATCGGCGGCCAGCAGCAGGGCCCCACCGCCGAGCGCCGAGGCTGGCAGCAGGAAACGCTGATCGCTACCGCCACAGAGCCGCAGCAGATGGGGCACCACCAGCCCGACAAAACCGATAACCCCGCACAGCGACACCGCCAACCCGGTGAGCAGGCAGACCGCCAGCACCAGCCGCACCCGCATCTTGTCAACATCCATCCCCATCAGGCGGGCCTGGGTCTCCCCCAGCAGCAGCTGTTGCAACACCTTGCCCTGGCGGCAGAGCCAGAGCAGGGTGAGCGGCAACAGCAGCCACCACCAGCCAAGCTGCTGGCTGCCATAAGAGAGGCTACCCATCATCCAGAACATGAACTCACGCAGCGAGCTGTCGTCGGCGAAATAGAGCAGCCAGGTCATGGCGGCATTGGTGAGAATGCCGATAGCGACGCCAAACAGCAGCAATCTGGCATGGCCGAGCCGAGCGCGCCGCGCCAATCGAATGAGCAGCATGGTCACCAGCAGGGCGCCACCAAAGGCTGCCAGCGACAGCCCCCAGCCGGGCAGATAGAGCCCGAGGGATTTGGCCACCGCCATCGCCACCATGGCGGCCAGCCCTGCTCCGCTCGAGACGCCAAGCAGTCCGGGTTCGGCTACCGGATTGTGCAGCATCACCTGCAGCACGGCGCCACCACAGGCGAGCGCAGCGCCAGCCAAAAGGGCCAGTAAAGCGCGCGGCAAGCGCAGCTCCAGCAAAATGCGCTGCTCAAGCTCCCCCAGCGGCTGCCAGGGGAGCAGCACGAATTCCCCCCACGCGAGTGAGAAGAGAAAAAGCAGCAGGGTCAGCAGCAAGAGGCCAAGCAGCCAACGCCGCTGCCAGCGCTGCTGGCGCGCAACAAGTGAGAGATACAAGCCGGTTCCCCGCAACGAAAGAGGGTTTCTCCCCCGGCTGGCCACTTTGGCCGCAGAGGAGAATCGAGAGGGGGAATGATAACAGCGCCGTGCTACCCGAGGTCAAGGCTGATAGGGTCTGGCGATTTGCTGGATCTCGCCGTTTACCACCAGCTTTTGCAGCGCCTTCGCCAACGGCACCTTGAGATCCTGATAGGGTGAGCGCTTGCTCATCCCGAGATACAGGGTGATGGGACGAGCTGGCCGGTAAGGGGCTTTGGCCAAGGCAAGGGCCGGCTCGCGGCTCAGGGCGTAATCAACCTGACAGTCGGTGCCAATCATCAGCGGCAGGTGGCCGCGCTGCACCATCCGCAGCAGCTGATCCTCGGTAGCGACCCCGTGCTTGTCGAGTCGGGTATCGCTGTCAAACGGTTCAAAGTAGGCGGAGTTAAGCACGAATCCCACCTTGACTCCCAGCAGATGGCTGTATTGCTCGAGCCGGGCCACCTGCTCCCGCTTGCCATAGAAGGCGGGCCAACACTGGTAGTAGGCCGGTTGCAGATAATCGATAAATTGTGCCCGCTCCGGGGTATGGGCCAGCCCAATCATCAGGTCAACCTGTCCGGTCTGCATCTGTTTGAGCGCCCGCCCCCAGGGCATCCGTTTCACCTGCAGCCGGATGCCGCTCTCTTGCTCCAGCCGGTGCAGGATCTCGATATCAATCCCCTGCAGCTGACCATCCGGCTGCAAAATGCGAAAAGGGGGCCAGACATCGGTCGCGACCGTCAGCGTCGGCATCGCATTGACCCACCCGGCAGCAAACAACAGTAACAGCACAATCCTGTGTAACTTGCCCATTCCGCACCAACCTCGCACGGCTCATCCTGATAGCTTAAAAATACCCTGCCCTACCGCGTATGAAAACAACCGGTTCAGGGATAAAATGCGCCGAATTTGCGAGGAGAACCCAATGAACCCGATTTTCACCAGTATCGGTCTGCTGCTGTGCAGCAACGTCTTCATGACCTTCGCCTGGTACGCCCACCTCAAAAGCATGAATCACAAACCCTGGATCATCGCCGCTCTGGTGAGTTGGGGCATCGCCCTGTTCGAATACCTGCTGCAGGTACCCGCCAACCGCATCGGCCACACCGTGCTCTCCGTAGGGCAGCTCAAGATCCTGCAGGAGGTGATCACCCTCACCGTGTTCGTCCCCTTCTCCATCTTCTATCTGAAAGAAGATCTGAAATGGGACTACCTGTGGGCCGGGCTCTGCATTCTGGGCGCCGTCTTTTTTGTCTTCCGCGAGAAACTGACCGGCGCCTGACGCTGTACACTCAATGACATTCGAAGTAATGGCATCTGCTTGATAGACGAGGCAAAACCATGGAATTGCGAGACATGTTACAGACCCTGGCCAAACAGGATGGCTCAGACCTCTATCTGTCGACCGGCGCTCCGCCCTGCGCCAAATTCAACGGGGTACTGCGCCCCCTGAATGAGACGCCGCTCAACCCGGGCGATGTGGCGGCCATTGCCGAGGCCATCATGGACAAGGAGCAGAAGGAGCAGTTCGAGCGCGAGCTGGAGATGAACCTCGCCATCTCGCTGCCGCAGATCGGCCGTTTCCGGATCAACATCTTCAAGCAGCGCAACGAAGTGTCGCTGGTGGCACGCAACATCAAGACCGAGATCCCCCGCTTCGAAGATCTGAAACTGCCCCCCGTGCTGCTCGACACCATCATGGAGAAGCGCGGCCTGGTACTGTTCGTTGGCGGCACCGGCTCGGGTAAATCGACCTCGCTGGCGGCCCTTATCGACCATCGCAACCGCAACAGCGGCGGCCACATCATCACCATCGAAGATCCGGTGGAGTTCGTCCATCGCCATCGCAAGAGCATCATCAATCAGCGGGAGGTTGGCGTGGATACCCGCAGCTTCCACGCCGCCCTGAAAAACACCCTGCGTCAGGCGCCGGACGTCATCCTTATCGGGGAAATTCGCGACCGCGAGACCATGGAGCATGCGCTGGCCTTCTCCGAAACCGGCCACCTCGCCATCTCCACCCTGCACGCCAACAACGCCAACCAGGCGTTGGACCGCATCATCAACTTCTTCCCGGAAGAACGCCGCCCCCAGCTGCTCAACGACCTTGGCAACAACCTCAAGGCCTTTGTCTCCCAGCGGCTGGTGAAAACTACCGATGGCGGCCGCCGCGCGGCGGTGGAGATCATGCTGGGCACCCACACCATCCGCGACATGATCAAACGCGGCGAGTTTGGCGGCCTCAAGGAGGTGATGGAGAAATCCAAGGCACTCGGCATGGTCACCTTCGACAGCGCCCTGTTCGATCTGGTGGTGGAAGGGGTGATCGACGAGGAGGAGGCGGTCAAGAACGCCGACTCGGCCAACAACCTGCGCCTCAAGATCAAGCTATGGAAAGAGAAGGGACAGATCGCCAGCAGCAGCGATGCCACCGGCTGGAGTCTGGAGCCGACCAAGGACGAGAAGGGCGACCATTTCTAACCCCGTTTATCTGCCGGCACAGCTTCTGTTGTGCCGGCAACCTCTCCCCTGCTCCACTCACCGCCTTAACACCAGCGCCGCACCTGCTGGCAATAGCGAGCATACTCTTCGCCGAATCGGGCACGGAGCAGCCGCTCCTCCGGCATGATCTGGAAACGGGTCAGCCAGAGCGCCAGCAGTGCCGGACCAGCCCAGACCCAGACGCCCCCGAGATAGCAGCCCCAGGCGGCCAGCCAGCAGAACAGCCCCAGATACATGGGATTGCGGCTGATGCGATAGACGCCGCCGGTAACCAGATGACGGGTTTCATGCGGCCGGGTGGGGCTGACGGTGGTCTTGTGATGCCTAAAGCGAAACAGGGCGCCAAAGCCCATGATGGCCCCCGCAACAAACAAAAGGGCGATGAGGCCCCACATTCCCATCCCGGGGTGTGCCTCTCCCCTTACCCACCACATGGCTGCAGCACAACAGACAAACACCAGTGGCGGTGGCAGGCGCAACTCCATATTGACCATTTTTTTCCCCTGAAAAGTGTCGGAACAACCACGCCTGCGGTAGACTCAATCGCTTGTCCAAGTCTGCCGAGAGTGACAAAGATCATAATAATAACAACAAGTTGACGTTGAACTACAGCCAATGTGACCAACTCGACCCACACTATCCTCACGCGAACAACAAAAAGGAACCACCATGCACAAGAAGACACTGCTGGCCACTCTGATCCTGGGCCTGCTGGCCGGTCAGGCCATCGCGGCCCCTTACCTGCCGCTGGCCAGCGATCACCGCAACGGCGAAGTCCAGACCGCCAGCAATGCCTGGCTGGAAGTCGATCTCGGCGCCTTCGAGCACAATATCCAGACCCTCAAGGATCGCCTCGGTGACAAGGGGCCGAAGATCTGCGCCATCATGAAGGCGGACGCCTACGGCCACGGCATCGACCTGCTGGTCCCCTCGGTGGTCAAAGCCGGCATCCCCTGCATCGGCATCGCCAGCAATGAGGAGGCCCGTGTCGCCCGCGAGAAGGGCTTCACCGGCCGTCTGATGCGGGTGCGAGCTGCCACACCGGATGAGGTCGAGCAAGCGTTGCCCTACAAGATGGAGGAGCTTATCGGCAGTCTGGTCAGTGCCCAGGGCATTGCCGATATCGCCCAGCGCCACCACACCACCATTCCGGTGCATATCGCCCTCAACTCCGCCGGCATGAGCCGCAACGGCATCGATCTGCGGCTGGCCGACTCCAAGCAGGATGCGCTGGCCATGCTCAAGCTCAAGGGGATCACCCCGGTCGGCATCATGACCCACTTCCCGGTGGAGGAGAAAGAGGACGTCAAAATGGGTCTGGCCCAGTTCAAGCTGGACTCCCAGTGGCTGCTGGAAGCGGGCAAGCTGGATCGCAACAAGATCACCATCCACGCCGCCAACTCCTTCGCGACACTTGAAGTACCGGACGCCTACTTCGACATGGTGCGCCCGGGCGGCCTGCTCTACGGTGATTCCATCCCCTCCTACACCGAGTACAAGCGGGTGATGGCGTTCAAAACCCAGGTTGCCTCCGTCAACCACTACCCGGCCGGTAACACCGTCGGTTATGACCGCACCTTCACCCTCAAGCGCGACTCCTGGCTCGCCAACCTGCCACTCGGTTACTCCGATGGCTATCGCCGGTCACTGAGCAACAAAGCCTATGTGCTGATCCAGGGCCAGAAGATGCCGGTGGTCGGCAAGACCTCCATGAACACCATCATGGTGGATGTGACCGACCTGAAAGGGGTGAAACCCGGTGACGAGGTGGTGCTGTTTGGCCACCAGGGAAATGCCGAGGTGAAGCAGGCGGATCTGGAGGAGTACAACGGCGCCCTGCTGGCGGACATGTACACCATCTGGGGCTACACCAACCCCAAGAAGATCAAGCGCTAAGCAGATCTTTGCTATAAAAAAGGGCTCCCGCGGGAGCCCTTTTGCTTGTTTGCCAATTATGCCGTTTTCTTGCGGGTCACCCAGAGGCTCAACCCCATGGAAGCCAGCAGGATCAGCGCGACCACGCCCAATGCGATGCCGGTCGGGATCTTGAAGATATCCAGCAGCAGCATCTTGACCCCGATAAACATCAGGATCAGCGCCAGACCGTACTTGAGCAGGGCAAAACGCTCGGCAACCCCCGCCAGCAGGAAGTACATGGCACGCAGACCCATGATGGCGAAGATGTTGGAGGTGAGCACGATAAAGGGATCCGTGGTCACCGCGAAGATGGCCGGGATGCTGTCTACCGCAAAGATAAGGTCGCTCACCTCTACCAGCACCAGGATCAGCAGCAAGGGGGTGGCATAGCGCACACCGTCACGCCAGACGAAGAAGTTCTCCCCCTCCAGGGTCTCGGTCACCTTGAAGCGACGACGCATCCAGCCCAGCAGCGGGTTGTTGGCCAAGTCAGGCTCCTTGTCGGCCGCCCACAGCATCTTGGCACCGGTCAGCAGCAGGAAGGCGCCGAACAGGTAGAGGATCCAGTGGAACTGCTCGATAAGCCAGCTACCCGCAAACACCATACCGGCCCGCATCACGATGGCACCCAGTACCCCGTAGAGCAGCACCCGGCGCTGCAGCTCGGCCGGAATGGCAAAGTAACCGAACAGCATCAGCCAGACGAAGACGTTGTCCACCGCCAGCGCTTTCTCGATGAGATAGCCGGTGAGGAACTCCAGCCCCTTCTGGTTGGCAATTTCACGGCCAGCGCTGTGATCCAGCCAGAGCCAGATAGCCAGGTTGAAGAGCAGGGCCACACTGATCCAGATAAGGGACCAGACACCCGCTTCTTTGAGAGACACCTTGTGTGACTTGCCGCCACCGACAAAGCGTATGTCTATCCACAACAGGACCAGCACTATGCTGAAGAAACCGGTCCACATCCACCATTCACCCATGTTCACCTCTCCCAAAAACGACAAAACCCACGTCCGAGAGGCGTGGGTTTGCGTTTAGAGCAGATACACCTTGCCTCTCGGCAAGGTCTCACTTACAGCCCATTTTCATCGACTGCCCGGCTGCCGGGTACACCTCAATGGATGCACCGTAATGACGACAAACCGGCGAGAAGTTACTCCCCTTGTTGCGCGGATATTAACAGCGGAAAAATATAACGCCAAGAGACATCTTCATCTGTGGCCAAAATTAATCGGGGCACCACCAAGGTGCCCCGTAAACAGGTTCAACACATCGCCATCAGAGCGGGTCGACCTTGAGGCAAGAGACGGCGTGATCGAAGTTTCCCTCCAGCACAGGGCGGGTCTTGGCACACTCGGGGCCAGCCACCGGGCAGCGGGTGCGGAACACGCAACCTGATGGCGGATTCATCGGCGATGGCAAGTCCCCTTCCAGGATCTGGATCACCTTGTTGCGCTCCAGCTCCGGATCAGGGATCGGCACCGCCGACATCAACGCCTTGGTATAGGGATGCAACGGATTGGCAAAGATCTCCTTGCGGGTCCCCAGCTCAACGGCATTGCCCAGATACATCACCAGCACCCGATCGGAGATGTGTTTGACCACCGACAGGTCGTGGGCGATGAAGATGAGCGACAGCCCCATCTCCTTTTGCAGCGACTTGAGCAGGTTGACCACCTGAGCCTGGATAGAGACGTCGAGCGCCGACACCGGCTCATCGCAGATGATCATCTTGGGCTCGAGGATCAGCGCCCGGGCGATACCGATCCGCTGGCACTGGCCGCCAGAGAACTCGTGCGGGTAACGGTTGACCAGGTTGGGCAACAGCCCCACCTTGCTCATCATGGCCCGCACCTTCTCCTTCACCTCTTCCCGCGGCAGGTTGGGATAGAAGGTGATGAGCGGCTCGGCAATGATGTCACCTATGGTCATACGCGGGTTGAGGGAGGCCAGCGGATCCTGGAAAATCATCTGGATCTCTTTACGCTTCTCGCGCAGGGCATTCTGGTCGAGCTTGGTAAGATCATCACCCAGCCACACCACCTTGCCCGCTGTCGCCGGCACCAGGCCGATGATGGCGCGGGCAAAGGTAGATTTGCCGCAACCGGATTCACCCACCACCCCGAGGGTTTCCCCTTCGTAGAGACGCAGGGTAACACCATCGACCGCCTTCAAATCGGACGGCTTGGCCCATGGCCACGCCTTGCCACTCTTGATACTGAAGTGCACCTTGAGGTCAGACACTTCCAACAGCAATTTCTTCTCGGCACCCATTTAGTTGGCCCCCTTATTCATGGCATCCGATACCCAGTGGCAGGCACGCTCTCGGCCGTCGTTGAACGGCGTCAGGATTGGCGACTGCTGGCCGCAAATCTCGCTCACCCGGTGGCAACGCTCCTGGAAAGGGCAGCCGGTGGGCAGACGCAGCAGGTTGGGCGGATTGCCCGGGATGGTGGGCAGCACTTCCCCTTCGGTATCGAGACGGGGAATGGCGCGCAGCAAACCTTCGGTATAGGGGTGGCTCGGGCGATAGAAGATATCGTCCACCTTGCCGTACTCCATGGTACGACCGGCATACATCACCAGCACCTTGTTGCAGATACCGGCGACCACGCCAAGGTCATGGGTGATCATGATGATGGCGGTGTTGAACTCGCGCTTGAGCTCGTTCATCAGGGTCATGATCTGGGCCTGTACGGTCACGTCGAGCGCGGTGGTCGGCTCATCAGCGATCAGCAGTTGCGGCCGGCAGAGCAGTGCCATGGCGATCATCACCCGCTGGCGCATACCGCCGGAGAACTCGTGGGGGTACATCCCCATCCGCTTGCGCGCTTCAGGGATCTTCACCGCATCGAGCATACGCACCGACTCCTCGAACGCCGCAGCCTTGTTCATCCCCTTGTGCAGCATCAGCACTTCCATCAGCTGATCCTGCACCTTCATGTAGGGGTTGAGCGAGGTCATGGGGTCCTGGAAGATCATGGCGATCTTCTCGGAGCGGATCTTGTTGAGCTTGGACTCAGGGAGATTGAGGATCTCTTCGCCCTGAAATTTGGCGGAACCGGTGATCACGCCGTTCTTGGCCAGCAATCCCATGATGGCAAACGCGGTTTGGGATTTGCCGGAACCGGACTCGCCGACGATCCCCAGAGTTTCACCGGCGGAGAGAGAAAAGTTGAGGTCGTTGACCGCCACCACATTGCCATCCGGGGTCTTGAACTCGACCCGCAGATCTTTTACATCCAGTAATTTCATAAAAACTCCTTATCGATCTTTCGTGACGTTTTCCTGTCGATCCGATTCGCTGTCAGCGATGCGTGGCCGCGCTCTTGCGGGCAGCCACTTGCCGCCTTGATTAGCGATCCTTCGGATCGAGGGCGTCACGCAGACCATCCCCGAGGAAGTTGAAACAGAACAGGGTCACCACCATGAAACCGGCGGGGAACAGGAGTTGCCAGATGGCCACTTCCATCGACTTGGAGCCTTCATCCAGCAGAGCGCCCCAGCTGGTCATGGGCTCTTGCACGCCCAGGCCAAGGAAGCTCAGGAAGGATTCGAACATGATCATCCCGGGCACCAGCAGGGTGGCGTAGACCGCCACGATCCCCAGTACGTTGGGTACGATGTGACGGGTGATGATCTTCCACTTGGAGACACCGCAGACGTGGGCCGCCTCGATGAACTCCTTGCTCTTGAGGCTCAAAGTCTGGCCACGCACGATCCGCGCCATGTCGAGCCAGCTCACCGCCCCGATGGCGATAAAGATGAGCGCCAGATTGCGGCCAAAGAAGGTGACCAGCATGATGACAAAGAACATGAAGGGGAAGGCGTTGAGGATCTCCAGTACCCGCATCATCAGGCTGTCGACCCGCCCGCCGATAAAGCCGGAGGCGGCGCCATAGAGGGTGCCGATAATGACGGCCACCATGGCCCCCATGATGCCGACCATCAGCGAGATGCGGCCACCCAGCAGGGTTCGCACAAACAGATCGCGGCCCAGACTGTCGGTACCGAAGTAGTGACCCGCTTCGATGTCCGGCGCACTCTGCATGGCACCCCAGTCGGGATCGTCAAAGGTGTACTGGGAGAGGTGCGGCCCAACAATGACCGCCAGACCGATGATGGTCAGGATGATCAGGCTGGTGAGCGCCGCCTTGTTGCGCAGGAAACGGCGACGGGCATCCTTCCACAGGGAGCGCCCCTCCACCACTTCCACTTTCTGCGCGAACGCCTCGACGGCTTCGCGTTTTTCTGTTGAAACAACCATGATGCACTCCCGAATTAGTAACGGATCTTGGGATCGATAAAGGCATAGAGAATATCGACCACAGCGTTAAAGGTGATGGTGAGGGCGCCGACCAGAATGGTCAGACCCAGTACCATGGAGTAATCACGGTTAAGGGCACCGTTGACGAACAGCTGACCGATCCCCGGCAGACCGAAGATGGTTTCGATCACCACGGAGCCGGTGATGATGCCGACAAAGGCCGGGCCAAGATAGGAGACCACCGGCAGCATGGCCGGACGCAGCGCGTGCTTCAGGATGATATGGCGCAGCGGCAGCCCCTTGGCGCGGGCGGTGCGGATGAAGTTGGAGTTCATGGTCTCGATCATGCTGCCACGCATGATCCGCGAGATGGCGGAGATGTAGTACATCATCATGCCGAACACCGGCAGCACCATGAACTGTACGCCACCACCCTGCCAGCCTCCGGCCGGCAACCAGCCAAGATGGATACTGAAGATAAGCACCAGCAAGGGCGCCAGCACAAAGCCCGGGATCACCACCCCGGCCATGGCCGACGACATCAACAAATAGTCGATGATCGTGTTCTGTTTCAGCGCCGCTATGGTGCCGAAAGTGACCCCCAGCGTTACGGCAAAAATAAAGGCGAAGGTACCGATCTTGGCGGAAACCGGCAGAGCCTGGCTCACCAGATCGTTGACGGTAAAGTCCTTGTACTTGAAGGAGGGGCCGAGATCACCCTGCACAAGGTTGCCCAGATAGGTGAGATATTGCATCCCGATCGGCTTGTCGAGGCCATATTTGGCTTCGATGTTGGCCATTACTTCGGGGGGGAGCGAGCGCTCGCTGCTAAAGGGGTTACCCGGGGCGAAACGCATCATGAAGAAGGAGACGGTGATCAAGACCAGCAGAGTCGGGATCGCTTCCAGTAGACGTTTAAAAATGAATTTCAACATAGACAATTCCTGTCCTGTACTGCTTCCAAAGGGTCGCGGTTGTAATAAAGGCCCGCCGTCCGGCGGGCCTGCTTGTTATGCGACTTGTAACGAAAATCAGTGAGCGATGATGTACATGTCTTTGCTGTAGAGGTTATCCAGCGGGTTGGCCGGGTAGCCGCCTACATAGGGTTTCACCATACGGGCAGTCACGTACTGGTAGATGGGGGCAATCGGCATGTCCTTGGCCAGGATCTCTTCGGCCTGAACATAGAGCTTGTTGCGGGCAGCCACATCAACCTGATCGCGAGACGAGTCCATCAGCTTGTCAAACTCCGGATTGGAGTATTTGCCGTCGTTATTGCCGTGGGTGGTCTGCATCAGATCCAGCATGGAAGAGGCTTCGTTGTAGTCGGCAATCCAGCCGGCACGACCTACATCAAACTGACCCTGCTTCTTGGTCTCCAGATAGGTTTTCCACTCCTGGTTGACCAGGCTCACCTGCACGCCCAGCTTCTTCCACATGGAAGCAACGGCGACCGCTACTTTCTTGTGGTTGTCGTCGGTGTTGTAGAGCAGCTCGAACTTCAGCGGCTTGCTGGCATCGAAACCGGCCTCTTTCAGCAGCTCTTTTGCCTTGGCATCGCGCTCGGCCTGGGTCATCTTCGACCATTCCGGAGCCACCGGCTTGAAGCCATCCACAAAGTCCGGCACCAGGGTGTAACCCGGTGTCTGGCCCTGACCCATCACCTTGTCGGCAATCACGTTACGATCGATGGCATAGGAGAGCGCAGTACGCACACGTACGTCATCAAACGGCTTCTTCTTGAAGTTGTACTGGTAGTAGTAGGTACCAACGTAGCCAGTCACCTTCAGCTCATCCGGCTTCTCTTTCTTCATCTGCTTGAAGCGCTCGATGGGCATCTGGTAAGTCATGTCCACTTCGCCGGCCAGATAGCGGTTCAGATCGGAGTTGGTGGACTGGATCGGCAGGTAGGTCACCTTGTCGATCACTGTCTTGCCGTTGTTCCAGTAGTTGGGGTTGCGAACCACATCAACCCGCTCGTTCACGACCCAATCTTTCAGCTGATAGGCACCGTTGGATACCATGTTGCCGGGCTGGGTCCACTTGTCACCAAACTTCTCGATCACCTTCTTGGGTACCGGGTAGGTGGTGGTGTGGGAGAGCATGCTGACAAAGTAAGGGATGGCTTTCTCGAGCTGCACCTCGAAGGTGTAGTCGTCCACCGCTTTTACGCCCAGAGTGTCGGCTGGTTTCTTGCCGGCAATGATCTCGGAAGCGTTGATGATGGTCGGGATCTCCAGATACCAGGAGTAAGGAGAGGCGGTTTTCGGATCGACTGCGCGTTTGAATGCAAATTCGAAGTCGTGGGCAGTGACCGGATCACCGTTGGACCACTTGGCATCTTTACGCAGGTGGAAGATGTAGTGTTTGTTGTCCTTGGTTTCCCAGGATTCAGCTACCGCAGGCAGGATCTCGCCTTTGGGACCGGAGGCAACGAGACCTTCAAACAGGTCGCGCAGGATATTGGATTCGACCGTTCCTTCGGTCTTGTGCGGGTCAAGGGTCGCAGGCTCGGAGCCGTTGCCTTTTACCAGCTGCTGAACATCAGCCAGCTTGGTTCCCGCCGGGACATCGGCAGCCTGTGCCATATTGATGCCACCAAACAGTGCAGCCATCAGCAATGTGTTAATAATTGTTTTTTTATGAGTCATTTCCATACTCCAACAAGAACATTCCATGCGTTCATTTAAGTGGCGGGCATTGACCCCGCTCCCAGCATAATTCCCTGCCAATTCCGATATTGCAATAGATATTGTCAGGACAATCATCACTTTGCGGTCAAAAAATCAGCTGCCAGCCTGTTTTTCAGAATGAAAATGCCACCGGCATGTTCATTTTTTAAACAAGCGTCCGATTCTAAAAAACGGTGACCAAAAAGCAACCAATAAAAAGCCGGTCACGAGGACCGGCTTTCATAAAACAGACCTGGCTCACATCAGGCTGGGGAAGACACCCTTGATACCCGCCACCATGATCTCGATACCGAGCGACATCATGATAAGACCCATAATACGGGTCACCACGTTGATACCGGTATTGCCCATGATTTTGAAGAGCAGCGGCGCGGCGCGGAAAATTAGCCAGGAGCAGAAGGAGAAGACAACGACAACAACCGACATGCCGAGCAGCTGCTGCCAGTGGCTCTGGCTGGCATAGACGATGACCGAGGAGATGGCGCCCGGGCCTGCCATCAATGGCAGTGCCAGCGGTACCACGGCGATCGATTCACGCACCGCCAGTTCGCCCTTCTCCTGTTTGTTGTGCTTCACCTCACCCAGCTTGCCCTGCAGCATCGACCAGGCGATCAAGGTAATCAGCGAACCACCGGCAATACGGAACGATGCCAGCGAGATGCCGAAACCATCCAGGATCAGCTGCCCCATATACATGGAGACCAGCAGGATGATCATCACCGCAATATTGGCGGTGGTGTTGGTCTTCATCCGCTCAGCCTGGGTGTAGTGACTGGTCAGGCTGACAAAAACTGGCAGCAGACCCAGGGGGTTGATGATTGCGAACAAACCGACAAAAAACTTCAGGTACAAAGAGACGTCAATTGCTGCCATAGGCGCCTTCCTAACGTGTGCAGGGCCCATCGGGCCAGTCCATTAATTTCGCGCGTAAATTTACATCATCCCCAGGGCGGGCACCAATCAAATAATCTCACCATTTACAGGGTTTTTTAGTTAGTTTCGCTAATGCATGGCCTCAACGTGGCATAAACCGGTGCTAATCAGCACAAAAGGGCTCAATTGCCACCCAACACTTGTCTATGTGCCCATATCCTGGCTTATCGCCTTTGCTGCGATGGCAAAGATGGCATTGAACGGCTAACTGCCACGCCCCAAAGATCGCTGTCACAGCCATCAATTGGATTAGTCATGGATTAAAACAACATGCAATTTCGTAACAAATGGGGTTTTAGGACAGGTTGAATGGTGACTTTGTAACCACAACATTCATATTTTATAACCTGAAGAGCCTGTTCCACTTCCAGCAAACTGGCTAAAGCTTATTTAACCATTTGATACAAAGCGATTATTACCGTCTATTTACAATCCTCTTTGCTTCCTTCAGGATGCACATTCCGATAACATCCATCAAACATGGATCATGAAATAAAATTTCTTTTGTTCTTTTGTTACACATGATCCAGATCAAGTTTTTCTGAGTCAGCCCCGCTCTATAATCGACTCAGAAAGCAATTTAGTAAGGCATGTGAAAAAGCTGTTGCAACGATACCGCCTTGACAGGGCGACTATAATTGCCGGGCATTGCCAACGTCTTACTAAACAGTTTTCAAATAATCAGGAGATAAACATGGCAGTAACCAATTTGGCTGAACTGGATGCACTGGTCGCCCGCGTTAAGGAAGCCCAGCGTGAATTCGCCAGCTTCTCTCAAGAGCAGGTAGACAAGATCTTCCGTGCCGCCGCCCTGGCCGCCAACAACGCCCGTATCCCCCTGGCCCAGATGGCCGTGGAAGAATCCGGTATGGGTATCATCGAAGACAAGGTTATCAAGAACCACTTCGCCTCCGAATACATCTACAACAAGTACAAAGACGAGAAGACCTGCGGCATTCTGAGCGAAGATGATCAGATGGGTACCATCACCATCGCCGAGCCGGTAGGTATCATCTGTGGTATCGTTCCGACCACCAACCCGACCTCCACTGCGATCTTCAAATCCATGATCGCGCTCAAGACCCGCAACGCCATCATCTTCTCCCCGCACCCCCGCGCCAAGAACTCCACCAATACCGCTGCCAAGCTGGTACTGGATGCCGCTGTTGCCGCTGGTGCGCCGAAAGACATCATCGGCTGGATCGACCAACCGTCTGTTGAGCTCTCCAACGCTCTGATGAAGCACGAAGACATCAACCTGATCCTGGCCACCGGTGGCCCGGGCATGGTGAAAGCAGCCTACTCCTCCGGTAAGCCTGCTATTGGTGTGGGTGCCGGTAACGTACCTATCGTTATCGACGAAACCGCCGACGTGAAGCGTGCCGTTGCCTCCATCCTGATGTCCAAGACTTTCGATAACGGCGTGGTCTGTGCTTCCGAGCAGGCAGTCATCGTTGTTGATGCCATCTACGACCAGGTTAAAGAGCGCTTTGCATCCCACAAGGGCCATGTGCTCTCCAAAGAAGATGCTGACAAGGTACGTAAAGTCATCCTGATCAACGGTGCCCTGAACGCCAACATCGTTGGCCAGCCAGCCACCAAGATTGCCGAGATGGCAGGCGTGACTGTACCGGCTGATACCAAGATCCTGATTGGTGAAGGCGTCAAGCTGTGTGCAGAGGATGAGTTTGCTCACGAGAAATTGTCCCCGCTGCTCGGTATGTTCCGTGCAAGCAGCTTCGAAAACGCCGTTGATATGGCCTGTGACATGGTCAACATCGGTGGTATCGGCCACACCTCAGGTCTGTACACCGACCAGGACCGCAACGCTGACCGCATCAAGTACTTCGGCGACAAGATGAAGACAGCGCGTATCCTGATCAACACTCCGTCTACCCAAGGCGGTATCGGTGACCTGTACAACTTCGCAATGGCACCGTCCCTGACCCTGGGTTGCGGCTCCTGGAGCGGTAACTCCATCTCCGAAAACGTGGGTCCGAAGCACCTGATCAACAAGAAGACAGTCGCAAAACGGGCAGAAAACATGCTGTGGCACAAACTTCCGAAATCCATCTACTTCCGTCGTGGTTCCCTGCCGATCGCTCTGAGCGACCTGGAAGGTAAAAAGCGTGCCATGGTCGTAACTGACCGCTTCCTGTTCAACAACGGCTACGCCGATGAACTGGTCAGCCTGCTGAAAGCACAGAATATGGAAGTGGAAGTGTTCTACGAAGTAGAAGCTGACCCGACCCTGGCTGTGGTTCGCAAGGGTGCCGAGATGGCCAACTCCTTCAAACCGGACGTTATCCTGGCGCTGGGCGGTGGTTCACCGATGGATGCAGCCAAGATCATGTGGGTGATGTACGAGCACCCGAACACTGCGTTCGAAGATCTGGCCATGCGCTTCATGGATATCCGCAAGCGTATCTACAAGTTCCCGAAAATGGGCGTGAAGGCCGAACTGGTCTGTATCACCACCACTTCCGGTACCGGCTCTGAAGTCACTCCGTTTGCAGTAGTAACCGATGAAGTGTCTGGTCAGAAGTATCCGCTGGCTGACTACGAGCTGACCCCGAACATGGCCATCGTTGATGCCAACCTGGTCATGGGCATGCCGAAGTCCCTGTGTGCCTTCGGTGGTATCGATGCCGTGACTCACGCCATGGAAGCCTATGTTTCCGTACTGGCTAACGAGTACTCCGACGGCCAGGCGCTGCAAGCCCTGAAAATGCTGAAAGAGTACCTGCCGTCCAGCTACCAGAACGGTGCCAACGACCCGGTTGCTCGTGAGAAGGTGCACAATGCTGCCACCATCGCCGGTATCGCGTTCGCCAACGCCTTCCTGGGTGTGTGCCACTCCATGGCTCACAAACTGGGTGCCGAGTTCCACATTCCGCACGGTCTGGCTAACGCCCTGCTGATCAGCAACGTCATCCGCTACAACGCGAACGACAACCCGACCAAGCAGACTGCGTTCTCCCAGTACGACCGCCCGCAGGCTCGTCGTCGTTACGCCGAAGTCGCTGACCACCTGGGTCTGACTGCTGCCGGTGACCGCACCGCAGCCAAGATCGAGAAGCTGCTGACCTGGCTGGACGAGCTGAAGGCTACCTTGGGTATCCCGGCCTCTATCCGCGAAGCTGGCGTGACTGAAGCTGACTTCCTGGCCAAGGTTGACCAGCTGGCTATCGAAGCTTTCGATGACCAGTGCACCGGCGCCAACCCGCGCTACCCGCTGATCAGCGAGCTGAAGCAGGTTCTGCTTGACTCCTACTACGGTCGTCCGTTCACCGAAGCCGCTCCGGTAACTGCTGCCCCGGTTGAAGCCAAGGTTGAAGGCAAGAAGAAATCCAAGGCCTGATAACCAGTCCTGAGATAACAAGCCCGCGCACTGCGCGGGCTTTTTTATCTGCTACTAATCACAGCCATCATCTCCCTGACGATTGCGCAAGTGCAGCCCCTAACTTCCCAACCAACCCGCCCCAGCCAATCCGTTATCGACATCCCAACCTGTGACTCTGTATTGATGGGCCACCTGTGATAACAAGAGCACACTCCATCACCTCCTCTCCCCTACCCGCAACTCAACTCAACTCAACGCAGCACAACGCAGCACAACGCAACGCAACGCAACGCAACGCAATTACCCTGACGGGCAGATGGAGCAGTCAACGCCATCTCAAGAGCTAAAGGTGTGATAAACAGGATAAGCGGAGCCTCGCTAACGCAACGCAGCAGAACTGCCGACTGGCGTACGTACAGGGCCAACCGACTGGCATGAATAGAGCAATGATAATGCGCAGAGAAAGCGGGAAAGACTGTCAGTGAAGAGAGTTGCAGCACCAGTTGCGCAACCGACACATCAGCAGTTGCCACGATGCAAAGATAAAAAAATGGCAGCCATCAGGCTGCCATCGGGAGAGCACAATTCAGCGATCAGAGGGTCGCAGCGACTTCATCGGAGATGGAGCCGTTGTGGTAAACCTCTTGCACGTCGTCCAGATCTTCCAGCATGTCGATCAGACGCATCAGCTTGGGTGCAGTTTCTGCATCCAGCTCAGCTTCGGTGGAGGGGATCATGGTCACTTCGGCGCTCTGGGCCTTGAAGCCGGCAGCTTCAAGACCATCCAGCACGGTACCGAAGTCGTTCGGGGTGGTGTACACCTCAATGGTGCCATCCTCTTCGGTGACCACGTCATCGGCGCCCGCTTCCAGCGCGGCATCCATCAAGGCATCTTCGTCTACGCCCACGAAAGTCAGCAGACCTTTCTTGCTGAACAGATAGGCAACGGAGCCGTCGGTGCCCAGGTTGCCACCGCACTTGCTGAAGGCGTGACGCACTTCGGCTACGGTACGGTTACGATTGTCGGTCAGGCACTCTACCATCACCGCAGAGCCAGCCGGGCCGTAACCTTCGTACACGATGGTCTCGAGCTGTTCGCCATCGCCACCACCGGCGCCACGCTGAATGGCACGGTTGATGGTGTCGCGGGTCATGTTGTTGGTCAGGGCGGCAGTCACCGCAGCACGCAGACGCGGGTTGTTGGCCGGATCGGCATCACCCAGACGCGCGGAGGTAGTGATTTCGCGGATCAGTTTGGTGAAGATCTTGCCACGCTTGGCGTCCTGAGCGGCCTTGCGGTGTTTGATGTTGGCCCATTTACTGTGACCTGCCATAGAGACTCTCCGTTATTTTTTAAATGTCAGTAACACTGATCATGACTAACTCAAGGGAAACACAGAGGCCGCACGGCGGCGGCCTCCGGTGCCGGTATCGGCTTACTCGTCGCCCTTGACGGTGGTTGCAATCGCCAGCTCACCCAGTTGGGCGGCGTTGGCAAGGCTGGGGGCGTCTGTCATCAGACAGGCGGCCGCGGTCGTTTTCGGGAAGGCGATGACGTCCCGAATGTTTTCGGTGCCGGTCAGCAGCATGCTGAGACGGTCCAGACCGAAGGCCAGACCGGCGTGCGGCGGGGTGCCGTACTTCAGGGCATCCAGCAGGAAGCCGAACTTCAGGCGCTGCTCGGCCGGGGTGATACCCAGGATATCGAACACGGTGGATTGCATCTCGCTGTTGTGGATACGGACAGAGCCGCCACCCACTTCGTAGCCGTTGATCACCATGTCGTAGGCGTTGGCGTAAGCACCCACAGGGTTGGCTTTCAGCTCGGCCGGGCTCATGTTGCTCGGCGCGGTGAACGGGTGGTGCATGGCGGCCAGACCACCTTCACCATCTTCCTCGAACATCGGGAAGTCGATAACCCACAGCGGTTTCCAGCTGTTCTCCAGCAGGCCCAGATCGCGACCCACTTTCAGACGCAGGGCGCCCATGGCATCGCAGACCACTTTCTTGCTGTCAGCGCCAAAGAAGATGATGTCGCCGTCGGCTGCGCCGGTACGGGCCAGGATCTCGCGCACGATGGCGTCAGAGAGGAACTTGGCAACCGGAGACTGCACGCCTTCGATACCGTTGGCCGCTTCGTTGACCTTCATCCAGGCCAGGCCCTTGGCACCGTAGATACCGACAAACTTGGTGTATTCGTCGATCTGCTTGCGAGAGAGCTCGGCACCGCCCGGGACTTTCAGGGCAGCCACACGACCTTTCGGATCGTTGGCGGGGCCAGCGAACACGGCGAACTCGACAGCAGTCAGCAGATCTGCCACATCGACCAGCTCCATTGGCAGACGCAGGTCCGGCTTGTCGGAGCCGTAGCGACGCATGGCTTCGTCGAAGGTCATGATCGGGAAGTCGCCCAGATCCACGTTCAGGATGTGCAGCCACAGTTTGCGGATCATCTCTTCCATCACTTCACGCACCTGCGGCGCGGTCATGAAGGAGGTCTCCACGTCGATCTGGGTGAATTCCGGCTGGCGGTCGGCACGCAGGTCTTCGTCACGGAAGCACTTGACGATCTGGTAGTAGCGATCGAAGCCGGACATCATCAGCAACTGCTTGAACAGCTGGGGTGATTGCGGCAGGGCGTAGAACTTGCCCTTGTGCACGCGGCTCGGCACCAGATAGTCACGGGCACCTTCCGGGGTGGCCTTGGTCAGCATCGGGGTCTCGATATCGAGGAAGCCGTGCTCGTCCATGAAGCGGCGTACGAAGGCGCTGGCCTTGGCACGGGTCTTCAGGTACTTGGCCATCTCGGGACGACGCAGATCCAGGTAGCGATACTTGAGGCTGATCTCTTCGCTGTTGACCTGATTGAAGTCCAGCGGCAGCGGCTCGGCACGGTTGATGATGTTGAGTTCGTGAGCGAACACTTCGATGGCGCCAGTGGCCATGTCGCTGTTGCGCTGGGACTCGGGACGGGTGCGCACCACGCCGGTCACCTGGATGCAGAACTCGCCGCGCAGCTCGGAGGCCAGGGCGAACGCCTCCGGCTTGTCCGGATCGAAGAACACCTGAACGATCCCTTCCCGGTCGCGCATATCGATAAAGATCAGACCGCCGAGATCACGACGACGATGAACCCAACCGCACAATGTAATGGTCTGCCCTGCATGGGCCTCATTGACCTGTCCGCAATAGATAGAGCGCATGGACTTCTTCCTTCGAAATTGTAGAGAGACGGTTAACCTTGGGCCGCCGGGCACGACTGGCAAGCACCGTCTGTCTCACAGCTGGCCAGATTCTTTTTCTTACCCGGTTTGAAATCAGTCTCGTACCATCCGGTTCCCTTGAGCCGGAAGCCTGCCGCCGATATCAGCTTGACCAGATTCGGCTTGCTACAGGCCGGACAGTCGGTCAGGGGGGCATCGGAAAGCTTTTGCAGTTTTGCCAATTCATGGCCACAGACGTCGCAACGATATTCGTAGATAGGCATGGGTCACAAGAAATTGAAAAACAAAAGGGCTGGCATTATAGAGGAAAACCCCCTTTTGGGTAAAATGGCCAGCAGCCTCCTTTCACCAGTTTTTTGCTCTTGATGGCAAAAAGTGGCAAAAAAAGGGGCCCGAATTCACCAAGAGCAGAGAGAGACGTCGCCATGAGCCTCTATTTGGGCCTGCCGCAGTGGTCCCACCCCGCCTGGCCCGGCCAGCTACTGGGTCTGGGCGCCAAGCCCGCCGAGCACCTCGCCCACTACGCGACCGTCTTCAACTCGGTGGAGGGCAATACCACCTTCTACGCCCTGCCGACCCCCGATACGGTGCAACGCTGGGCCGATGCGGTGCCTGATCGCTTTCGCTTCAACTTCAAGTTTCCGCAAACCATCAGTCACCAGAGCGATCTGGTGAGCGCAGACAAACAGGTAGCCGACTTTATCCGCCTGCTCGCCCCGCTGCACGACAAGCTGGGACTGCTCACCCTGCAACTGCCTGCCCGCTTCGGCCCGGAGGGGCTGCCCCGGCTTGCGGCCTTTATCGAACGACTGCCGCGGGCGTTTCGCTACGCCCTCGAGGTGCGCCACCCCGACTTCTTCGCCAAGGGGGAGGCTGAACGGGCATTGAACCGGCTGCTGATGGAACAAGGGGTCAACCGGGTGATGCTCGACAGTCGCCCGCTCTTCTCGGTACCAGCCACTACCGCAGCCCTTGTCGATGCCCAGGGTAAAAAGCCGCGTCTGCCGGTACATCTGCTGGCGACCGCCAACGCCCCCATGGTGCGCCTGATTGGCTTGCCGGATCCGGCGGCCAACCACCCCTTTTTACCGAGCTGGATACCCCATTGGCGCCAATGGCTGGCCGAAGGGAAGGATCTTTACCTCTACATCCACACCGCCGACAACGCCCAAGCCCCCGAACTGGCCCGTCAGGTAAGTCGTCTGCTGGGGCAAGAGATGGCCCCCTGGCCGGGGGAAAACGATCGCGCGCGGCAGGGAGTGCTGCCCTTTTAACCAGTGGCACAAGCAACCCTCGCAGAGCCCCGAAAACGCGGTAAAAAAAGGGCGATTTTTGTGGTTTGGCGGGGCCCGGCGTCAAGACAAATGGCCGTCAATCCTCTACACTAGCGCCCCATGCAAGGAGCCCTGTCACCGTTACTGTTAATCAGTGGTAACAAATGACTCGGCTCCGGATAAGGGTCCGGAGATGACCCCTACGAACAGGACCGGTCACCAGGAGCTCATGACCGGCCACCCCGTTCGTAAACAGGTGATGAGCCACCCCCAGATGGGTGCCACCCAACGATTCAATTGAACAAAGCAGTCGGCCGAGATGCCGGCTGTCAGGTTGCGCCAGCATGCATACCAAAGATCAGATTTTTGCCGCCCCCATCGCCCGTTTGGGTGATTTCTGCTTTGACGAACAGGTCGTCGATGTCTTTCCCGACATGATCCAGCGCTCGGTGCCGGGTTACAGCAACATTATCTCTGCCATCGGCATGATGGCCGCCCGCTACGCCCAACCCGAGAGTCGACTCTATGACCTCGGCTGTTCGCTGGGTGCCGCCACTCAGGCGATGCGCCGCCATATCAGCCAGCCCGGTTGCCGCATCACGGCGGTGGATCTCTCCCACCCCATGATTGAGCGCGCCCGTGCCCACCTCTCCGGTTTCAAATCCGAGGTGCCGGTGGAGCTGGTGGAAGCGGATATCTGCGACATCGAGATTGAGAACGCCTCCGTGGTGGTGCTCAACTTCACCCTGCAGTTTGTCGAGCCCGAGAAGCGGGCTGCCCTGATCCAGCGCATTCACGACGGTCTGCGCCCGGGCGGAATCCTGATCCTGAGCGAGAAGTTCCGCTTCGAGGATGAGCCGGTCAACGAGCTGCTCATCGACCTGCACCTCGACTTCAAGCGCGCCAACGGTTATAGCGAGCTGGAGATCAGCCAGAAGCGCACCGCCCTCGAGAACGTGATGCGCACCGACAGCTTGCCGGTGCATCAGGCGCGCCTGCGGGACGCCGGTTTCGTCCATCAGGATCTCTGGTTCCAGTGCTTCAACTTCGGCTCCATGATTGCCATCAAATCCAGCGACGCCCAGCCATGATCGACTTTGCCAACTTCTATCAACTGATCGCCAAGAACCGGCTGAGCCACTGGCTGCATACCCTGCCCGCACAGCTGCACGCCTGGCAACATGACAACCAGCACGGCGATCTGCCGCGCTGGAACCGCGCCCTCAACAAGCTGCCGGCAGTCGCCCCCGACCACGTCGAGCTGAAAAGCCGGGTCGAGATTGGCTCGGCCGACAGCCTTGGCGAAGGGGAGCGCAAGAAGGTCGAGAGCCTGCTGCGCCACTTCATGCCCTGGCGCAAGGGGCCGTTCACCGTGCACGGCATCCATATCGACACCGAGTGGCGCTCCGACTGGAAGTGGGATCGGGTCTTGCCCCATATCAGCCCGCTCGAAGGCCGCTATGTGCTGGATGTGGGCTGCGGCAGCGGCTATCACCTCTGGCGCATGGTGGGTGAAGGGGCCAGGCTCGCGGTCGGCATCGATCCGAGCCCGCTGTTCCTCTGCCAGTTCGAGGCGATTCGCCACTTCGCCGGCAACGACCAGCGTGCCCACCTGCTGCCGCTCGGAATTCAGGAGCTGCCTGAGCTGCGGGCGTTTGACACCGTCTTCTCCATGGGGGTGCTCTATCACCGCAAATCCCCCATCGAGCACATCGAGCAGCTGCGCAACCAGCTCAAGGATGATGGCGAGCTGGTGCTGGAGACGCTGGTGATTGACGGCGGTGTCAATGATGTGCTGATGCCCACCGACCGCTACGGCAAGATGCGCAACGTCTGGTTTATTCCATCCAGCGCCGCCCTCAAGCTATGGGTCGAGCGCTGTGGCTTCACCGATGTGCGAATTGTCGATGAAAATATGACCAGCACGGACGAACAGCGTCGTACCGACTGGATGATTAATGAATCCCTGAGTGATTATCTGGACCCGGACAATCCGGCACTCACGGTAGAAGGACATCCGGCACCGAAACGTGCCGTACTGATTGCCAGAAAGGCCAAAGACTAGCCGATGGCGGCTGTGGAAGTTACACTGACCCAATTCCAGGAAGCACAGTTAAATGAATGACATGAAAAGCAAATTAAAAGGAATGACCCTGCTCTCCCTGCTCAGTCTCGGCGGGTGTGTCAATATGGAAAAAGCGCCCCAGGTTCCTGCACTGACACTGGCCGAGTTGCGTAGCGAGCTGAGCCAGAGCGAGCAGCGCCTGCAAACATCCATGGAGCAGCAACAGAAGCAGTATGTGCAGCAACAGCACCTGCTGGTTCAGCTCAATACAGATGTCACCAATATGAAAGAGTCCGTCAAACAAGTAGATCACAAGATCGCCGCCCTCCCCTCCGAGCCGCCCAAGCCGATGGCTGTACCAGCCGAGAAGTGTCCGGTGCCCAATCAGGGTCACACTATCGATGGCAAGCTGATGGTGGGTGAAGCGGAGTGGATCTGGGTGGATGCCGCCAATGACGCCTTCCAGGCCCGGGTCGATACCGGTGCGACCACCTCCTCCATCAGCGCCCAAGAGATCACCATTTTCGAGCGCAACGGCAAAAACTGGGTTCGCTTCCTGCTGAGCCATCAGGACGCCGACGACAAGATCCAGATCGAAGCGCCGCTGGTACGCCACGTGCGGGTGCGTCAGGCCTCTGCCGACGATCTCGACCGCCGTCCCGTGGTACGTCTGACCGTGCGCATCGGCGACATGACCGAGAAGGCCGAATTTACCCTGAAAGATCGTAGCGACATGGCCTTCCCCGTGCTGCTGGGTCGTGAATTCCTGAAAGATATCGCCGTGGTCGATGTGGCCCGCGAATATATCCAACCCAAACCCAAGCTCAAGGATGTGAAATAATCCATGGTTTCCCGTAAGCCGTTCTATTTGCTGGTAGCCCTGCTGTACATTGTCGGCCTGGGGATGACGATCTATCACCACATTGCGTTGGACGTTCCGCTCACGCCCGGTGAAAAGCGCCAGATCTGGTCTATCGAAGCCAAGCTGGAGTTTGAAGCCACCGGTGAGCCGGTGATCGCCTCCCTGGCCATTCCGGGTACCCAGCCCGGCTTTACCCTGATGAACGAAAACGCCGCCAGCCCCGGCTACGGCCTCTCCTTCGTCGAGAAGGATGGCGATGCGCGCGCCGAGTGGTCGATCCGCACCGCCTCCGGCCGTCAGGAGCTCTACTACCGCGTCGACATGATGGCGGATGCCCACGCCAAGCCTGCTGCCAACCCGCAGCCGCCCGCCATCGAGAAGCAGATCGAGAGCGAGCCCTACGCCACCGCCATGAAGCAGATCCTGGAGCGCGCCCAGGAGCGCTCTGCTGACGGCTACACCCTGACTCGCGAGATCATCAAGGAGATCGAGAAGCAGGAGCAGAACGCCGAGCTGCTGAAAAAGCACAAGAGCCGCGCCAACCTGATCGCCGAGCTGCTCAACAATGCTGACGTACCGGCCCGCGTCGTCCACGCCCTGAGCCTGGAAGATGGTCGCCGTCGTCAGGAGCTGGTCGATTACCTGCAGGTGTTCAACAGCCCGACCGACTACAAGCTGTTCAACCCGCAGACCGGCGAACAGGGCCGCCCTGGCAACCTGCTGCTGTGGGAGTACAACTCCGGCTCGTTGCTGGACGTGACTGGCGGCCACAACTCCAAGGTAAGCTTCTCGATGATCGAGCAGGAGCAACCGGTGAGCGTGGCGCTGGCCCAGAAGTTTGAAAAATCGGAGATGATGAACTTCTCCATCCACAGCCTGCCGCTGGAAGAGCAGACCCTGTTCAAGGGCTTGCTGTTGATCCCCATCGGCGTGCTGATGGTGGTGTTCCTGCGGGTTATCGTCGGGATCAAGACCTCAGGTACCTTTATGCCGGTGCTGATCGCGGTGGCCTTTATCCAGACCCAGCTGATCACCGGTCTGGTAGGCTTCCTGCTTATCGTCGGTACGGGTCTGGTGATCCGCTCCTACCTGTCGCGGCTCAACCTGCTGCTGGTCGCGCGGATATCGGCCATCATCATCATGGTTATCTCGTTGATCGGGGTCTTCTCGGCGTTCGCCTTCAAGCTGGGGCTGACCGACGGCATGAAGATCACCTTCTTCCCGATGATCATCCTCTCCTGGACCATCGAACGGATGTCCATCCTGTGGGAAGAAGAGGGCCCGAAAGAGGTATTCCGCCAGGGTGGCGGCTCCCTGCTGGTGGCTGTCATCGCCTATCTGGCCATGGATAACGAGCTCATTCGTCACCTCACCTTCAACTTCCTCGGCCTGCAGCTGGTGCTGATGGCGACCGTGCTGTTGATGGGTAACTACACCGGCTACAAGCTGAGCGAACTCAAGCGCTTCAAGCCGCTGGTGGACGAGATGAAATCTGGTGCCACCCCGGGTAAGGACAAGTAACAGATGTGGTTCTGGGAAAAGTACACCACCCCGTGGAGCCTGTCGCAGGCAGGCATCCTCGGCATGAACAAGCGCAACCACTCCTACATCAGTCGCTACAATCCGCGCAGCCTCTATCCGCTGGTGGATGACAAGCTGCAGACCAAGCGTATCGCGCTGGATGCGGGCGTAACGGTGCCGGAACTGATCGGCACCATCCGCGCCCAGCACGATGTGGGTCGCATCACCGAGCTGGTCAAGGATTGGCCGGGCTTCTGCATCAAGCCGGCGCGCGGCTCCGGCGGCAAGGGGATCCTGGTGATCCTGCGTCAGGAAGATGGCCTCTTCTACAAACCCAACGGCAGTGCCAGCAACGGTCAGGATCTGGAGCGCCATGTCTCCAACATTCTGGCGGGGCTCTATTCGCTGGGCGGCAAGCCCGACGTGGCGCTGGTCGAAGGCCTCATCAACTTCGATGACGTGTTCGATGGCTACTCGTTTGAAGGGGTGCCCGATGCCCGGGTGATCATCTTCAAGGGCTTCCCGGTGATGGCGATGATGCGCCTCTCCACCTCCGCCTCCGATGGCAAGGCAAACCTGCACCAGGGTGCTGTGGGCGTGGGCCTCTGCCTGCGTACCGGCCGCGCCCTGCGGGCGGTGCAGTTTGGCAATCCGCTGCGCCACCATCCGGATACCGGCCTCGACCTTTATGAGCTCAAGGTGCCCCACTGGGATACCCTGCTGACGCTGGCCGCCTCCTGCTACGAGATGTCGGGTCTGGGCTATATCGGTACCGACATGGTACTCGACAAGTTCCGCGGCCCCATGCTGCTGGAGCTCAACGCACGCCCGGGTCTGGCCATTCAAATCGCCAACGGCCGTGGTCTGGTGCCCAACCTCAAGACCATCGAGAAGCTGGGTCAGGTGAAGATGAACGTGGAGCAGCGGGTCAACTTCGCCAAGGAGCACTTCGGCGTCTTTGACGAATAGCCGCTGATGCCCGCAAAAAAGCGCGCCCATGGCGCGCTTTTTTTATCCTTCGCATTTCTCTGCGGGCAAGCCACTGCTCACCGCCCAACTCTCGCAGCCATGCCGCTTGCACATTACCTCTACCCATCCTTTTGCTGATATGGGCCAACACGGCGCTTCACTATCGCCTATCCCGGCGACTCTTCTGTACCCTCTTGGGCTCATATTGTTGCAAATAAAGATGGGCAATCTTGAACGGGGTTGCACCAGTGAGACAATCTCAGCGCCAGATAGTGGCCCGACGCGCCATAGCATGCTGGCAAACTGCGCCCGATCTCTTGCCCGACCCAATCATCCCGGGCTCCTGCCATGGGCAATGAGCAAGACCCGCTTGACCTTGCGCTATGAACATCGGAGCAATGAATTGCAGATATAAAAAAACCGGTGCCTTGGCACCGGTTTTTCAAGCTGAGAGCGGACCCGATTACAGGGAGTCAGCGTTCTCGGACAGGTACTTGGCAACGCCGTCCGGAGAGGCTTGCATACCTTTTTTGCCTTTTTCCCACTGAGCCGGGCACACTTCGCCGTGCTCTTCGTGGAACTGCAGGGCGTCGACCATGCGCAGCATTTCGTCGATGTTGCGGCCCAGCGGCAGATCGTTGACAACCTGGTGACGAACAACACCGTTCTTGTCGATCAGAAAGGAGCCACGGAAAGCAACACCGGCTTCCGGATGCTCAACGTCGTAGGCTTTGCAGATTTCGTGCTTGACGTCGGCGATCAGCGGGTACTTGACCTGACCGATACCACCATCTTCCACTTTGGTGTTGCGCCATGCGTTGTGGGAGAACTGGGAATCGATGGAAACACCGATCACTTCCACGCCACGCTTCTGGAACTCTTCATAGCGGTGGTCGAAGGCAATCAGCTCGGACGGGCAAACGAAGGTGAAATCGAGCGGATAGAAGAAGACAACGGCAGCTTTGCCTTTGATGTGGGATGACAGGGTGAAAGTATCAACAATCTCACCATTACCCAGAACAGCTGCAGCGGTAAAATCGGGTGCGGGACGGCCTACCAATACCATATTCAATTCCTCTTTATGTGAAGTGAACAATCCAGTCAGGATTGGGCTACCTAGAGCCAAGTCCGTCTAATTCAAGCGACAAACTATATACCCGGTGGTAGATTAGTAAATCAAATTAAATAGATAGCATTAATCGGGTTTTTCTATGCAACGTTGGCCCAGCCTCAAACAGCTGCAATATCTGGTTGCTCTCGACGAGCACAAAAACTTCAATCGCGCCGCCAAGGCCTGTCATGTCAGTCAATCGACCCTGAGTACCGGGATCCAGACGCTGGAGGACATGATGAACCTGCAACTGGTGGAGCGTGACCACAAGAGCTTCATTATGACCCCGGTCGGCATGGAAATCGTCGAGCGAGCTCGCAATTTGCTCTCCGATGCGCGGGATCTGATGGAACTTGGCCTCAATCAGGGTGGGGTGATGCAGGGAACGGTGCGTCTGGGCTGCATCCCCACCATTGCCCCCTTCCTCCTGAGCAAGCTGCTCAAAGAGTGCAGCAAGGCCTATCCTGACCTCGAATTGTTGCTGCGGGAAGACACCACCAGCAATCTGCTCAAGCAACTTGAGCAGGGTCAGCTCGACCTGCTGATCCTCGCCCTGCCCATCGAGATTGGCGGTTTTCACTGCAAGACGGTCGGTCAGGATCCGTTCCACATGGTGATGCCTGCCAGCATGGCGGCCGGCCTGCACACCCCGTTCGACTACAAGGAGCTGCCCAACCAGAGCATCTTCCTGCTGGAGCGGGAGCACTGCCTCACCGAGCATGCGGTGAGCGCCTGCCGGCTGCGGGACAAGAGCAAGATCAACCCGTTCGCCGCCACCAGCCTGCACACCCTGGTGCAGATGGTGGAAGCCGGTCTTGGCACCACCTTCCTGCCACAAATGGCCATCGACGCCGGTATTCTCGATAACTCCGATCTGGTGGCCATCCCGCTGCCCGGCGAACACCCCTACCGCGAGATCGGGCTGGTGTGGCGCCCCAGCACCACCCGGGTGCAGACCTTCTACAAGCTGGCCGAGCTGCTCAAGCCGCTGATCAGCCCGCCTCCTGACCTGTGACGCCAGACGCCAGACGCCAGCCACCGTGCTGGCGTTTTTTTGCAACAAAGCGACTATTTTTGTCACATCTAGCTAGGTATCTGACCAATACCTTGTTTATGATGGAAAAGTTGTCGTGCCGAACGTGTCCTGTCGCACCTGTTTTGCCACGTTTGTTCTGGAGAATGTGCCCCGATGTACCGTCCGTTGCTGCTCATCCTGCTGACCCTGCTGCTGGCCGCCTGTTCCAGCACGCCTGAGCCACCGCCGGCCCCGCGCCAGAGCAGCGCCTTCGACGGCTTCTATCAGCAGTGGCGAGGGGTGCCCTACCGGATGGGCGGCACCAGCCGCGCCGGGCTCGACTGCTCTGCCTTCACCCAGCTCGCCTACAACCAGGTGCTGGGGGTCAACCTGCCAAGAACCACCGAATCCCAGGCCAATATCGGCCAACCCGTCGATCGCTACCGGCTGCAGCATGGCGATCTGGTCTTCTTCAAGACCGGCTGGCAGCAGTATCACGTGGGTGTCTACACCGGTGCCGGGGAGTTTATCCACGCCTCCACCAGCAAGGGGGTGATCCGCTCGCGGCTCGACAATGTCTACTGGAACAGCCGCTACTGGCAGGCACGCCGCCTCACTCAGTAATTTTCCAGCCATACAGCCCGCAACAGACAAGAGAGGGGCGCAAGCTTTCTGGCCCCCTCTGTCGCTATCAGGCTCAATTTTCGCCCGATTTATAACCCAATTGACCCCAAAATCTGATCTTCACATCTTTTTGTGATAAGCTGGTGGCCAATTTTTGACACCTTCGCTCTTTTCTCGACCGCTATCTGTCTGAATTGACACTTATAACGGCGAAAAACAGGGAGATCCGCAGACAAGGCGCAAGGTGCCTGCGACCGTGCCCGTTCAGGGTGTGGAGCCGTCGCAGCCGCAGTATCAATCGTCAAATTGATAAGGAGATCGTGCAATGAAACAGTACCAAAGCTGGCTTGGACAATATCTGATGAGCCGCCGCGATGGCGACCACGCCATGGCATCCGAGCTTGCCAGCTCCATCTGCGAGTTCTGGCAGCAGCAGGGGGATGAAAACGAGCTGGACAAGTGGCAGCAGATTTACCAACACCATCTGGAAAGAACCACCTGATCCTTCGACTATTCGCCTTGCAGCACCACGCTGCAAGGCGCTTGTTTATCCCCTCCCCCAATAACCCCTATTTTGTTTTTCCAGCAACCGGCCCCATCAGGCCGATGCGGTCTCTTGCGCCATTTGCTGCGCCCACTCGATAAACGCCTGGATCTTGGGACACTGGCGATTGGGCAGGGTCGCAATGTAGTAACGCTGCTCGCACTTCACCTCACGACCCGAAAACGGGGTCACCAGCTCGTTGCGCGCCAACCGCTTGCTCACCAGATTCTTGCGTCCCATGGCGACGCCACCGTGGTTCATGGCGGCGATGATGGCGAGATCGGAGCGATCAAAACCCATATTGAGCCGGCATTCAGCGAGGCTCACTCCGTGGTGGCGTGCCCAGCTCTCCCACTCATCGCCATCGGAGTCATACCCCCAGGCCTGCCGATCGTGTAGCAGCCGACAGTGCTGCAAGTTGCCGGGATGCTCCAGCAGATTGTGTTGCATGGCATATTCGGGGCTGCAAACCGGCACTATGTACTCATCCATCAGATGGTGGATGGCGAGCCGCTCCGGCACCTTCTCGTCGAAGTAGAGGGTCAGATCGATGCCATAACCGTGCAGATTGATGTTCTCGTTGCCGGTCACAATGTTCAGCTCTATCTGGGGATGCAGCCTTGAGAAGTCGGCCAGTCTGGGTACCAGCCAGCACTGGGCGATGGAGGGGCGCGAGTAGATGGTGAGGGTGCCCGAGAGCTCCTGATTCCTGATCTCCAGGATCTCCTGATTGATGAACTCCAGCGATGACTTGAGCGCCCAGAACACCCGCTGCCCTTCCGCGGTCAACACCACCTTGCGATGGAAACGCTCAAAGAGCTGAAAGCCCAGCTCCTCTTCCAGCGCGCTGATCCGGTGGCTGACGGCACTCGGGCTTAGCGACAGTTCATCGGCTGCCATGGCAAAAGAGCCGTGGCGCGCTGCCGCCTCGAAGGTGTGCAGCTTGGCCAGCTGGTAGCCATTCAGCAGCTTGTTGCGCGATATGTAGTGATCCGCGATATACATGCAAACTCCTCTCACCGGTTCACGTACATCATACCGCGCAGCCCCCCTTTCCAGATGCAATGAAAAGACCCAATAAACATCATTTGCAGAAAATGTGACCAATAAGGCTATTTTGCATCACCTCAGCTCACCCAAGTGGTCGATTTCATCATTTGTCAGCCCCGCCTCATTTTCATTCAATAGCGCATAAACAATCACACACAATAGATGTCGAGGCGCAGTATGAGTTCAGAGGTATGGGTCATCGCTACCTTGCTAAGTAGCATCGTTCTTATCGTGGTCACCATAGTGAAGGGCAAGATCCACCCCTTTCTTGCCCTGCTGCTGGCCAGCTTCTATGTGGGCACCCTGATGGGGATGGAGCCCCTCAAGATGGTCAGCGCCATGGAAGAGGGGATTGGTGGCACGCTCGGCTTTCTCGCCGCAGTCATCGGCCTTGGCACCATACTCGGCAAGATGATGGAGGTGTCGGGCGCGGCGGAGCGCATCGGCCTCGCCCTGCAGAGATGCCGCTGGCTCTCGCCGGATGTCATCATGGTACTGGTTGGTCTGGTATGTGGCATCACCCTGTTTGTCGAAGTCGGCGTGGTGCTGTTGATTCCGCTGGCCTTCTCCATCGCCCGCAAGACCAACACCTCGCTGCTCAAGCTGGCCATTCCGCTCTGCACCGCCCTGATGGCCGTGCACTGCATCGTACCGCCCCACCCTGCAGCCCTCTATGTCACCAATCAGCTGGGCGCCGATGTGGGTTCCGTCATCGTCTATGGTCTGGCGGTCGGCCTCTTTGCCTCCCTTATCGGCGGCCCCTTGTTCCTCAAACTGCTGGGTAACCGGCTCCCGTTCAAGGGGGTACCCGATGCCTTTGCCGACATCAAGGCGCGCGATGAGGCCACTCTCCCGACCTTGAGCGCCTCGCTCTTTACCGTGCTGCTGCCCATCCTGCTGATGCTGGCCAAGACGGTCGCCGAGCTCAATATGGATCACGCAAGCCACCTCTATGTTGTGCTGGAGTTTATCGGCAACCCTATCACTGCCATGTTTATCGCCGCCTTCACCGCCTACTACATACTGGGGATCCGCCAGCAGATGAAGATGGAAGAGTTGCTTAGCAAGACCGAGGAGTGCTTCTCCTCCATCGCCAATATCCTGCTCATCATCGGTGCGGGTGGCGCCTTCAACGGCGTACTCAAGGCGAGCGGGCTGGGCGATAGCCTGGCCACCATCCTCTCCCAGCTGGATATGCATCCCATCCTGTTGGCTTGGCTGGTTGCCATCGTACTGCACGCCGCCGTGGGCTCGGCTACCGTCGCCATGATGGGCGCCACCGCCATTGTCTCCCCCATCATGGTGCACTACCCGAACATCAGCCCGGAGATCATGACCCTGGCCATCGGCTCCGGTGCCATCGGCTGCACCATGGTGACTGACTCTCTGTTCTGGCTGGTCAAACAGTATTGCGGCGCCACCCTGAACGAAACGCTCAAGTACTACACCACCGCCACCTTTGTCGCCTCCCTGATGGCGCTGGCCGGTACCTTCCTGCTCTCCTTTATCGTGTAACAAGACCGAGAACACTATGAAAAACATCGATGTACAACAGCTCACAGCGCAATTTCCACTGGTGCAATCCCTGATCGCGCTTGAGCCAGTCACCTGGTTCAACCCCAGCACCACCACTCTGGCTGCCGGTCTGCCCTATGTGGGGCTCGATAACAGCAATGTGGCGGATGCTTCCGCCCGCCTGACCCGCTTTGCTCCCTACATGTGCGAAGCCTTCCCCGAAACCCGCGCCAGCAACGGCATTCTTGAGTCCGACATAGCAGCTATTCCGGCGATGCAGCGCACCCTCAATGAGCGTTACGGTGTCGAAGTCACCGGCAAGCTGCTGCTGAAAAAAGATAGCCACCTGCCAATCTCCGGCTCCATCAAGGCCCGTGGCGGCATCTACGAGGTGCTGGCCCATGCCGAGCAGCTGGCCATCAAAGCCGGTCTGCTCTGCGAAGAGGATGACTACCGCAAGCTCTTTAGCGACGAGTTCCGCCAGTTCTTCAGCCAGTACAGCATCGCGGTAGGCTCCACCGGCAACCTTGGTATGTCCATCGGCATCATGAGCGCCAAGCTGGGCTTTACCGTCACCGTCCACATGTCGGCCGATGCGCGGGAGTGGAAGAAACGCAAATTGCGCGAACATGGCGCCATCGTAGTCGAATACGCAGAAGATTACGGGGTTGCTGTGGAACAGGGGCGCAAAGAGGCTGAACGCGACCCCAACTGTTTCTTTATCGATGACGAGAACTCCCGCACCCTGTTCCTCGGCTACTCGGTGGCGGGCGAGCGGGTGAAAAAGCAGTTCGACCAGATGGGCATCAAGGTGGATGCCGACCACCCGCTGTTCGTCTACCTGCCCTGCGGCGTCGGCGGCGGCCCGGGTGGGGTGGCCTTTGGTCTCAAGCTCGCGTTCGGTGACCATGTTCACTGCCTGTTTGCCGAACCGACCCACTCCCCCTGCATGCTGCTGGGGGTCCACACCGGGCTGCACGACGCCATTGCGGTGCAGGATCTGGGCATCGACAACCTCACCGCGGCCGACGGCCTCGCGGTGGGGCGCGCCTCGGGTTTCGTCGGCCGCGCCATGGAGCGGCTGCTGGCGGGCTTCTACACCCTGAGCGATCAGGAGATGTATGACCTGCTGGGACTGCTGGCGCGCGATGAGCAGATCAAACTGGAACCCTCGGCGCTGGCCGGTATGGCTGGCCCTTGGCGCGTAGCGGCCGATCCGGCATGGCAAACTGCACAGGGACTGGACGCGGCAACCATGGCCCGCGCCACCCATCTGGTGTGGGCCACCGGCGGCGGCATGGTACCGGCCGAGGAGATGGCCAAGTATCTGGCTGCGGCCAACATCTGATCCTCTCCACTCATTCGAGATAAAAAAACCGGCGCTCATGGCGCCGGTTTTGTCTTTTCTGGCAAGCAGAAGACATTACATCTGGTCGATCATGTCCTGAGCAAACTGGGAACAGGAGCGCAGAGTCGCCCCTTCCATCAGACGCTCGAAGTCATAGGTGACGGTCTTGTTGCGGATCGCCGCTTCCATCCCCTTGATGATGAGATCAGCCGCTTCGACCCAGCCCATGTGACGCAGCATCATCTCGGCGGAGAGGATCAGGGAGCCCGGGTTGACCTTGTCCTGACCGGCATATTTCGGCGCAGTACCGTGGGTCGCTTCGAACAGAGCCACACCGTCACCAATGTTGGCACCCGGTGCGATACCGATACCGCCAACCTGCGCGGCCAGCGCATCGGAGATGTAGTCACCGTTGAGGTTCATACAGGCGATGACATCGTACTCGGCCGGACGCAGCAGGATCTGCTGCAGGAAGGCATCAGCGATGACATCCTTGATGACGATGGTCTTGCCGGTTTTCGGGTTCTTGAAGGAGCACCATGGGCCGCCGTCGATCAGCTGGGCACCGTACTCGCTTTGGGCCAGAGCATAACCCCAATCCTTGAAGGCACCTTCGGTGAACTTCATGATGTTGCCCTTGTGCACCAGAGTCACGGAGTCGCGATCGTTGTCGATGGCATACTCGATGGCGGCACGCACCAGACGCTCGGTACCGGCCTTGGACATCGGCTTGATGCCGATCCCGCAGGACTCGGGGAAGCGAATTTTCTTCACGCCCATCTCGTTTTGCAGGAAGGCGATCACCTTGTTCGCTTCGGCGCTGTCGGCCTTCCACTCGATACCGGCGTAGATGTCTTCGGCGTTTTCGCGGAAGATCACCATGTCGGTCAGATCAGGACGTTTCACCGGGCTCGGGGTGCCATCGTAGTAACGCACCGGGCGCAGGCAGATATAGAGATCCAGCTCCTGACGCAGGGCCACGTTGAGAGAGCGGATACCGCCACCGACCGGAGTAGTCAGCGGGCCCTTGATGGCCACGCAGTATTCGCGAATGAAATCCAGGGTTTCGGCCGGCAGCCAGGCACCTTCGCCATAGACATGAGTCGACTTCTCGCCGGTGTAGATCTCCATCCAGGCGATCTTGCGTTCGCCCTTGTAAGCTTTCTCGACCGCAGCATTCACCACATTCAACATGGCCGGGGTTACGTCCACGCCGATGCCATCCCCTTCGATAAACGGAATGATCGGATGGTTGGGAACCTGCAGCTTGCCGCTGGCATCGACTGTGATTTTCTGGCCCTGGGTCGGGATAACTACTTTGCTTTCCATCGGCATCTCCTAACTTCCGTTTGTTATCAACTTGTTTGTTGCGCGCGGCCATCTTAGCCCATTCATTTTCATAATAAAATGGCGAGCTCGCATGTCAGACCAAAGAGGTAGAGCCCCGTTGGCAGTGGCGATTGCATCCCGGCAACGACCCTGTTTCGCCTCCCAAATTATCACGCCAACTCATGACTCAGGCTCTGGGGCTGGCTCAGGGAGCGGTACTGGGTCGGGGTCAATCCCGTCTTCTGCTTGAACACCCGGCAGAAGTAGTTCACGTCGCTGTAACCGCAACGGCTCGCCA
>NZ_CAWNWX010000122.1:85035-91846 GCF_963878195.1 Aeromonas sp. HMWF016 | reverse complement strand
CTTTTTCAGCATGAATTTGGCCCGATCGATCCGTACCCAGCTGATGTAATCGGCAAGGCGCATATGGCCCTGCTCGCGAAAAAGGTGCGAGAGGTGGCTGGACGAGACGTTGAAGCGGTGGGCGATGGAGTCGCGGGTGATGGGGCGGTGAAAATTTTCCTGGATATAGATGCAGATCCCGTGGAAGAGATCCGCCCCCCGCGGCCGATCGGTGGCAGAGGCGATCAGCAACTGACGGGCGCTCGACAACAACGCCTGCAGCAAGTGGTCGTCGGTGGGGGAGCGACCGGGATCCTCGGCCAGCACGTTGAGCGCCGCCAGTATGTGTTCGATGACATGGCCCGCTCGCGCCATGATGCTGTGCTTTTGCACATCGAAGAAATCGGGGTCTTCCCGTCGCTTGCTCACCAGACTAAAGCCGAGCTGGCGCTTGCCAAAGAGCAGGCTCAACACCGAGCAGTCGGTGGTCCAGAGCGGCTTGTTCCAGCCGTTGGGGGGAATGTAGAGCGCCTGTCCCGGCAATACGCAGATCTCCCTGACTCCCTCCTCCCGGTCCCAGATCTGGTTGAGATACTCGCCGCTGAACACCAGTTCGAGGCGGGGAAAGTTGACCTGATAGCTGAAACCAGGGGGTACCCCCTGTTCACTGGCAAACCAGATTTGGTCAAATGGAACCTGTTCGCTCAGGGCTCCGTCGAGCAGTTGGCTGAAGATGAGAGACATGGTGATCCTGATCAAGAGAGAGGCAAGCGGTTGCGGCGCGCACGACCGCCCATGTTATAGTCCGGTCCACAGCAGCAATGCCACCCTTTTCTGCACCCGATTTTCTTCAAACTAGACGAGGCGTCCCTTATGAGCAGTAGCGATCTGCCCTCCTTTCTGTTGATGCAAAACCCGATTCAAGGCTATGACTGGGGCAGTCATGACTCCCTCACCACCCTGTTTGGCATTGCCAATCCGGAGGGCAAACCCCAGGCCGAGCTCTGGATGGGCGCCCACCCCAACGGCTGTTCCGACGTGGAGCTGGCGGGCCAGACCCAGAAGCTCTCGACCCTGATCGAGCGCGCCCCCGCCGCCGTGCTGGGTGAGGCCACCCTCGCCCGTTTTGGCAGCCTGCCATTTCTGTTCAAGGTGCTGTGCGCCGAGAAGGCCCTCTCCATTCAGGTGCACCCGAGCAAGGCTCAGGCCGAAGCGGGCTTTGCCAAGGAAGAGGCTGCCGGCATCGATGCCAAGGCAGCCAATCGCAACTACAAGGACCCGAACCACAAGCCCGAGCTGGTGTTTGCCCTCACCCCCTATCAGGCGATGAACGGTTTTCGCGCCATCCCGGCCATTCTGGCGCTGTTCGAGCGGGTCAATCTGCCGGCCATCGCCGAGCTGACCGCAGCCCTTGCCGCCAGCCAGAATGAAGCGGGCCTGCAGCACTTCTTCCACCAGCTGCTGGTACTGGAAGGGACGCGCAAGGAGGAGGCGCTGGCAGGCCTGCTGACCTATGCCGCCGCCCATCAGGATGAAGAGACCTTTGCCCTCATCACCAGTCTGGCAGCCCAGTATCCGGGTGATGTGGGACTCTTCTCGCCGCTGCTGCTGAACGTAGTGACCCTCCAACCCGGTCAGGCGATGTTCCTCGATGCCTGCACCCCGCACGCCTATGTACGCGGCACCGGCCTCGAGATCATGGCCAACTCGGACAACGTGCTGCGTGCCGGGCTCACCCCCAAATACATCGATGTGGCCGAGCTGCTCGCCTGCACCCGCTGCTTGCCCAAGCCGGACGACCAGATCCTGCTTGCTCCCCATGTTGAAGGGGCGGTGCAGCACTTCGAGGTACCGGTACCTGACTTCACCTTCAGCGTCTATCCTGCGGGCGAGCACCAGCTCACCACCGCCAGCGCCGAGATCCTGTTTGCCATCGATGCAACCGTGCTCCTCAAGCGCGGCGATGAGACGCTGCGTCTCGAGAAGGGCCAGTCCGCCTTTATCCCGGCCGCCACCGGCAGCTACCAGCTGCTGGCAGAAGGGCGAGTCGCTCGCGCCGGCAACCGCAGCTAAGGCGCAAGCACCATTGTCGGATCAACAGAAGGGCCATCATCGATGGCCCTTTTTCTTTAAAATCAGTTCGTTGTGCTATTTGCTACCGAACGGTTGTATCCATTCTGGCGCCCTTTTTGCGGCCAAAATTCTTGATGTGCGGCATAAATTCACCACATTCCTCTTTCGCTGCGCCCCTCGTTGACTATGATGCCCGTTTAACGACCACCTTTTTCCGGAGACTGCCATGACCCTTTCACGTCAACCGGCGCAGGTCAGGCCCCCCCCCATGAAAGCCAACACTGCACTCCCGCTTCTGCTGCTGGGACTGCTGGGCAACCCGGTTTATGCCGCTTGCGATGACGGCGTTGCCATCAAGCATGCCAAGGCGTTCTGGGAGCATCACCGGAACTTCTATTACGCCGATCCGGCCAGGATCAAAGAGTTGCTGACCCCGGACTTTTTCAGCGTGCTGAGCCGCGAGGCCGAGTGCAACGCCGATGGGGAGGTGTGCGCCATTGATGCCGATCCCTGGACCAACGCGCAGGATGGCGATGTGGTCGAACCCATCACCTTCAGGGTGACCAGCAGCAACGACAGCACGGTGGCCGTGACCATGCACTACCGTCTGGCGATGACAGATACCCGGCAAGAGCCGCAGGAGGTCACCCTCCCGCTGCAAAAATCGGGCGATCAACGCTGCTTTTTGCTCGACGACTTTATCCCCCCGGGCGAAGGTTCCCTGAAAAAACAGTTGCAGCAGTGGCAATTGCAAAATGATGGCGGGCAGCAATAAATAGCCCCCGAAGGATAGTGGGGTAAGGCCAGCGCTCCCGACGCTCAATGGAAAGGGGTAGATATTCCCTATCCCTCACACAACACATATGAACTATTTGGCAAACCGCTCAGCCTTTCGGCATGCCTCTCATCTGCTTACTCTCTTTTGGTGGCTCTGCTCCGCCTTCGCGCCTTGAACATCACACTAAACTCAACCTTGCACATCTTTCCACTGGCCGTCTCAGTGCTTGATTAACTCCTGGTTCAGAGTGCTCACTCTGCAGGAGGAAAAATATTCATCGTCCGTTCCAGCAGGAATGATATCCGGATTATCTGGATAATATGATGAGAGAAAAATAATGGTGCACTCGTTATCCCTTTTATTTGTCGGTTCCAATAAGAACCAAAAATGACATAGAGATAGCTCACCGATACTTTTTTTCATGCCATTTCATAGATGTAGTCATATGTGATTCTGGTACAACCACGAAGCAACCCAAAGTGAAATGAAAGGGTTCTCTTTTGATTTACCAAAACCTGCTCGCCGTCATTTTAGTTAGCAGATAAATAGCGTCAAATGGACATGATTAGCCAACGGCTCGCAGCAATACAAAAAACACTAATCCATTGAATTTCAATATAAAAAACCAACACATCCTGATAACTACGACCACGCTGGATTTAAAAATAAAAAGTGATTCGACAAAAATAATTAGATGGTTATATCAATAATGAAAATGACTAGTGATGGTTCTGATATTTATTTTTGGCATGTCAGCCAAACACGGTTGATGTCAGGAAATGAACATTTCATTTCCCTTGTGATTAAACTCGCTTTTATTTGATTTATTTTTAAGGTATCACATCCTGTGGTCGATATAAAAATTTCACATATCGATTTCCTTGAAAAATGATAGATACAAGAGGCTATATGCTGACAAAAATGACAATAGGGAAAAAGCTGATAATGGCGTTTACTACTCTCGCATTGCTGATGCTGGGGTTTGCCTGGTTTGCCACTGCGCAACTATCCAATATTTACCGTGATGCCAGCGAGGTCACTGACAATATTGTCCCCTCCATCCGGGCATCCAGCCAGATGCATGTGGCCTTGCTGGATGCTCGCCGTGCCGAGCTGAACATGGTGATCGATGCACTGGGTAAGGATTCCGCCTCCCTCAGCAACAGCACACAGAATTTCGAGGTGGCAAAAAACCAGTTCACTGCCGCCGAACAACGGTATGGATCTATGCCTTTTGTCTCGGAACGAGATCGCAATATCTTCGCCGACCTGCAGGCTGCTGCAGCCAAATACTTCTCCGTCCATGACAACCTGCAAACGGCCATCGTACAGGGCGACATGGCTCGGGTGCAGTCGTTGATCAAAAATGAGTCCCGCACAGCACTTGAACAGGCCGGACAGGATGGTCTGGAACTACGCAAGGAGAACGATCGGGTCGCCAATCAACTGACCAAGCAGAGTGAGACGTCCTATGAGCGAGCCAAACTGCTGAGCACTACGGTCGGTGCGCTAACCCTGCTGTTCGTGATTATTGTGGCCTGGCTGCTGATCCGGCAGATCCGCAATCCGGTGATGACCCTGCTGGAGCAGACCCGCCAGGTGGCGGCAGGCAACCTCACCAACCAGCTCGATATGAAATGCTTCTCCCATGACGAGCTGGGCAAACTGGCTCAGGGATTCAACGAGATGCAATCCAATCTTCGCATGCTGGTCAACGAGGTCTCTGGCTCGGTAGTGCAGTTGGGAGCGGCAGCCGAAGAGATCAGCGCGGTGGCACTGCAATCGGCCAACAACATGGGGGCACAGCAGCATGAGCTCAATCAGCTGGCCACCGCCATGAACGAGATGCAGGCCACGGTACAGGAGGTTGCCCGCAACACCAACGATGCAGCCAGCGCAGCGACTTCCGCCAGCGACACTGCCGCACAGGGCAGCGAGACCGTCAATGACTCCATCGGCAGGATCGAAAAAGTGGCTACCGCCATCGAAGAGACTGCTCTGGTTATCCGTCAGCTGGGTGATGACAGCCGAAATATCGGCATGGTGCTTGAAGTGATCCAGGGGATTGCCGAGCAGACCAATCTGCTGGCACTGAATGCAGCAATCGAAGCCGCACGGGCAGGTGAACAGGGTCGTGGTTTCGCCGTGGTCGCCGATGAAGTACGCACTCTGGCCAAACGCACCCAGGACTCCACCTCCCAGATCAATCGCATCATCTCCGAACTGCAGCAGCGCGCCAACGAAGCGGGCGTCACCATGCAACAGAGTCAGGATATGATGACGGAGACGGTTCATACAGCCCGCGAGGCGGGTGCCGCCATTGGCGAGATCAGCAGCTCGGTCAATAGCATTTCCCATATGAATATCCAGATCGCCACGGCAACCGAAGAGCAGGGAGCTGTCAGCGAGGAGCTCAACCGCAACGTGGTCAATATCAGCAACGCCTCGGAAGAGGTCGCCACCGGAGCCAAACAAATGGCTCAGGCTTGCAACGACCTCAACCTGCTGGCGAGCCAGCTGCAGGATGTGGTGCGCAAGTTCCGGATCTGACGACCACTCCCTGAGGGCAAGTCAATCTGACGCGTTCCCCAAATAAACAACCCCGCAGCGTACAAGCGCTGCGGGGTTGCGTTATTACGCAGAGTTGCCGATAGCAAAACCGGACTGTGGCTCTTATCGGCTCACACGATAAATTGAGTGGTTACCCTACCTCTTCTTCCTGATAGTCACCGGAGCGCTCCTGCTGCAGTGCATCGACTCTCGCCTGCCACTTGTTGTGGGCTTGCTGCTGTAGCTGACGCTCCAGCTCCTGGCGCATGGTGTCGACCTCTTGGTCTAGTTTTTCCATCAGAATATCTCCTTGCTTTAGCGAGTCACACATGTTGAACGCGACTCAGGGCTGACGGCACTTGGCCAATGTATCACCTGTTTCGACAACCGGAACCCGCCAACTGCCCAATCAAATAAACGATTGCTTTTACCTGAACCAATCGAATATTTGGGCTGGTCATCACTCTTTCCTCCTCCCTTCGCCCCTCACTCTCGTCACTACATTGCTCAGCGTGCTCCTCACCCAAAGCCTGTTTTTTGCCGCCCTCTTCACATTTTTTGTGGCTGTACCACTCACACAAATCTCCATCTGCAGGATTGCAAGAATGGCGTAACCCAAACAGAGATTAATAATGAGCAGTAAATCAACTTATTGTTTATAAAGGATTTTACTTATTTTCTATGGTTAAACCTAACGATGTGCAAATTGCGAGCAGGGTCACAGGGCGGAGGATGTCACACAAAAATCCAGTAAACGGCACATTTGTCCGATTTCGACGAAGGGGCAACGGGAGAACAATATTCCAGTCAACCCAATCCCCACCCAGCGAGCTCAGGAACGGAGCCAGGAGAGTGCAATGTTACCCACCATAACCAACGGCAGACTTATCTGTCTGGAGCTGAAGGCCACCAGCAAGGAGGCCCTGTTCGACGAGATGGCACAGATGCTGGCGCGCGATGGCGCCGTGTCTGATCAACAGCAGTTCGTCAAAGATGTCTGGGCCCGTGAGCAGCTGGACTGCACCGGCTTCGAGCAAGGTGTCGCCCTGCCCCATGCCAAGAGCAAGGCCGTCAGCCGCCCTGCCATTGCCATCGGTGTCAGCCGCCAAGGTATCGAGTACGGCGCCGAAGATGGCAAGCCGACCCAGCTGATCTTCATGATCGCCTCCCCGGATGGCGGCGCCAACCACCACATCGAAGTGTTGGCCGAGCTCTCTACCCGTCTGCTGGAACCCGGTTTTATCGAGCAGATGAAAGCGGCCACTACCGTTGAGCAAGCGCTGACCCTGCTCCAACAAGGCCCGAGCGTTGCAAAACCGGCCCCGACCGCCAAACCGGCGGCCACTGCACCGGCTGAACCCACCGAGCGCACCTTCAAGGATCGCCTCAACACCATGAAGCAGCACCTGCTGTTTGGTACCTCCCACATGA